>CAYLSH010000049.1:0-14369 GCA_964386235.1 uncultured Lachnospiraceae bacterium
TAAGATTATCTAAGTTTCGTGTAGAAGAATGCTGCGCATTCTTCGAAAGATAATCCCCTAGAAATGAGGTATAGTATGAAAGGTATTATATTAGCAGGCGGAAGCGGAACCAGATTGTATCCGCTCACAAAAGCCATTTCCAAACAGATCATGCCCGTGTATGACAAACCGATGATTTATTATCCTCTGTCTACACTGATGTTAGCGGGCATCCGGGAGGTGCTTATCATCTCCACACCAAGAGATCTGCCCACATTCAAAGAGTTACTGGGAAATGGAGAACAGTTGGGAATGCGTTTTGAGTACGCAGTACAGGAAGTGCCGCGTGGTCTGGCAGATGCGTTTATTATTGGGGCTGATTTTATCGGCGATGATAGTGTGGCACTGGTACTGGGCGATAATATCTTTTACGGACAGAGTTTTTCCAAACTGTTAAGAGAAGTGGCAGAAAGAAAAAGCGGTGCCACCATCTTTGGGTATTATGTAAGGGATCCGAGAGAATATGGGGTTGTTGAGTTTGATGAAAACGGAAAAGCCCTTTCTATCGAGGAAAAACCGGAACACCCCAAGAGTAATTATGCCGTTCCGGGACTTTACTTTTATGATAAGGATGTTGTGGAGATTGCCAAAAATGTAAAGCCCTCTGCGAGAGGCGAGATTGAGATCACGGCGATCAACAATGAGTATCTCAGAAGGGGTACATTGCGTGTAGAGACCATGGGAAGAGGATTTGCATGGCTGGATACGGGCAATCATGATTCCTTATTAGAAGCAGCGGACTTTGTGGCGGCTTTCCAGAAACGGCAGGGACTGTACATTTCCTGCATTGAAGAGATTGCTTATAAGAGGGGCTTTATTTCAAAAGAACAGTTGCTGACATTGGCAGAACCATTGTTAAAAACGGATTACGGCAAATATTTGGTAGAGGTTGCAAATGGACTCTAGACTATTGCGCAATGCCATCCTGATCGTAACTTTATTTGTGGGAACAGTCTTTTTACTCATGCTGGGAATCAATGGCTATCTTTCCCCGCAGCCAGAACAGGCGGTTATGGTACAGGAAACGGTAAAAGAAGAGGCTTTAGAAGAAGACGGAAGAGTAAAAGGCTCAGATCTGAGTGCGTGGATGGATGACGATACTTTTTTTGATGCGGAAAAATTATCCACCTTAGAGAAGATTGAAAGAGAAGGAAAGACACTTTCCCTGGTTACCTCTTCCATAGAAAAGGACCTTCGGATTCATGTAGTGGATGGAACCGGCAAAGCGGTGACCGGCTATGTATTCAAGGTACATGTGGGAGAAAAGGATATCTATAAGGACAGTGACCGGGATGGTGAGATCTATATTTCTGCTTTAAAGCCGGGAGCATATGAACTTTTTCTGGAAGAAGTGGATGGTTTTTATGTACCGGAAGAATCGGTTAGTGTACAGATTAAGGACAGCATTGAGTATCTTGCGGTGTCGGATATCTCCTATCTGATCAAAACAGAGGATGAAATCGATGCCAAAAAAGAAGATACAGCGGTAAAAGATGCAGCTTTGGAGTCGGAAGGCAGTACGGCAGTTAAGACTGTGGAAGATGCACACTTCGGGATTGACGTTTCTAAGTGGAACAAAGAGATCGACTGGGCACAGGTCAAAAAAGAAGGCGTTGATTTTGCAATCATCCGTGCCGGTTACCGGGGAAGTATCAGCGGCAGTCTGGTCGTGGATCCTTATTTTGAACAGAATATAAAAGGCGCAACGGACAATGATATTGCGGTGGGAATCTACTTCTTTACACAGGCGGTAAATGAAAGAGAGGCTGTGGAAGAAGCCAGTATCGTGATGAGTCTGGTGCAGGGATATGATATTACGTATCCTATTTTTATAGATACGGAAGGTGCCGGTGGAAAAGGGCGTGCAGATGATCTGGACGTGGTGGACAGATCCCTGGTATGCCAGGCATTTTGTGAAACAATCCGGTCAGGTGGATATACAGCGGGCGTGTATGCCAGCAAGAACTGGCTGAACAACCGATTGGACATTACCAAATTTTCACAGGATAATGTGATCTGGCTGGCAGAGTATAAGGATCAGCCCACATACGGCGGCAGTTATGCCATGTGGCAGTATACTTCATCGGGAAGAATAAGCGGAATCGAGGGAAAAGTAGATTTTAACCTCAGTTATTTGGATTTTGAACCATAGAAAGGGTGATAATAATGGGTAAGATTACAGTAGAAACATGCGAAATCGAAGGGTTAAAGGTGATCACACCGACCGTAATTGGAGACGTACGCGGTTACTTTATGGAAACGTATCAGTATGAGGATTTTAAGGCAGCAGGCGTGGATGTTACGTTTGTACAGGACAATCAGTCCGCATCCAAAAAAGGAGTGCTGAGAGGCCTGCATTTTCAGATTCATCATCCACAGGACAAACTTGTGCGCGTAATCCGTGGAGAAGTCTATGATGTGGCAGTGGATCTTCGTAAAGATTCCGCTACTTTTGGAAAATGGTATGGTGTGCTTTTGAGTGAAGAAAATAAAAAACAGTTTTTTATCCCCAAAGGATTTGCACATGGATTCCTGGTGTTGTCGGATTATGCAGAATTCTGCTACAAATGCAGTGATTTCTATCATCCGGGTGATCAGGGAGGACTCAAATACGATGATCCGGATATTGGTGTTCAGTGGCCGATCCCGGAAGGCATGGAGTTGATTATGTCCGACAGGGATCAGTTATGGGATGGAATGGAAAAGTACAAAAAGAGATACCTGTAAGGAATGGAGTATACTATGAACGAATCCGAAAATAAACGAGGATTTTCCAAGACCGCAGGGATTGGGATCTTTACCACAGTCATGCTTATTATGGCTGCGATCATCCTGTTTTATCATAATCCGCTTGCGAATCAGAATCAGGAATGGATGAAAAAGATCATTGCATGCGTGGTGATCGCTGTTGTGATCGTGGTCTTTATTTGTTTTTATGACAAAATAACGGTGTTGCCAAAAGAATTGTATCAGAGCAGGCACCTGATCTGGAAACTGGCAAAAAATGATTTCAAAAAACGTTATGCAGGCTCTTATCTGGGGGCTGTGTGGGCAATGATACAGCCGGTGGTCACAGTGGCAATGTACTATGTGGTTTTTGATGTGATCATGGGAACCGGAAAAAGTATGGTTCCGGACAAGCCTTATGTGCTTTTTTTAACGGCAGGACTTGTTCCCTGGTTTTATTTTAACGAAGCACTCAACAACGGTACCAATGCGTTGCTGGAATATAACTATCTGGTAAAAAAAGTGGTATTTAAGATCAGTATCCTGCCGATCATTAAGATCATCGCAGCAACCTTTATCCATGTGTTCTTTGCGGTTATCTTATTGGTGATCGCAGCGTGTTACGGTTATTTTCCCACGATTTATACGATTCAGATGGTTTATTACAGTTTCTGTCTGTTTATTCTGGTGCTGGGGATGTGTTACACCACCTGTGCTGTGATGGTTTTTTTTAAAGATATTGGACAGATCATCAGTATTCTTTTGCAGATCGGTATGTGGGCGACCCCGATTTTATGGGATATCGGTGGAATTTCTCCCACTGCGCAGATGCTAGTAAAGATCAATCCGTTAGTATACATCGTCAATGGATACCGCAGTGCTATTTTTGAAAAAGCATGGTTTTTTGAGGACTTTTATTCTACCATGTATTTCTGGATCATTACCGTGGTAATATTTGGTCTTGGTGCACTGGTGTTTAAACGCCTGAAAGTACATTTTGCGGATGTGCTTTAAGGATCATGAGAGGATGAAGATGGAAGATAAGAAAATTTCGATCCATGTGGATCAGGTTTCTAAAATATACAAATTATACGAAAAGCCTTCGGATCGCATGAAGGAGGCTTTGGGGCTGAGCCGTAAGAAGATCCATAAGGAAAAGTATGCGCTTCAGGATGTGGATATCAAGATCTATCAGGGCGAAACGGTGGGCATTATCGGAACCAATGGATCCGGCAAATCCACGATCCTAAAGATCATAACCGGCGTTTTGAATCCGACAAGTGGTAATCTGACCGTAAACGGAAGAATCTCCGCTCTTTTGGAACTGGGAGCCGGATTCAATATGGAATACAATGGTATCGAAAATGTCTATCTGAACGGTACCATGATGGGATTTTCGGAAAAAGAAATTGATGCCAAATTACAGGATATTTTAGATTTTGCAGATATCGGCGATTATGTGTATCAGCCATGTAAGACATATTCCAGCGGTATGTTTGTGCGCCTTGCCTTCGCGGTGGCGATCAACATTGAGCCTGAGATTTTGATCGTAGATGAGGCATTGTCAGTGGGAGATGTCTTTTTTCAGGCAAAGTGTTATCACAAATTTGAAGAGTTTAAGAAAATGGGGAAAACCATTCTGTTTGTCAGCCATGATCTGAGCAGTATTTCCAAGTATTGTGACAGGGTGATCCTGCTCAATCAGGGGCATAAACTGGGTGAGGGAAGTCCCAAGGAGATGATCGATGCCTATAAAAGGGTTTTGGTCGGGCAATATGAACAGCCGCTTATGGAAGAAGAGGATTCCCTTTTGGAAGATGAGGACATTGCCAAACTGGCTGCGCAGGCGGCGGACGGCTACAATCCGGATCTTCTTGAATATGGCACCAAAACGGCATGTATCCACGATTATTATATTACGGATGCAAAGGGTGTGAAGACTTCTGCAATCATCAAGGGCGAAGAGTTTACGCTTCATTATAAAGTACGGTTTACGGAGGATATTCCGGCACCGATTTTTGCTTTTACCATAAAGAATGTACATGGTACGGAAATTACGGGTACCAACAGCATGTTTGAGAAAGCCTTTTTAAGCAGTGTCAAAAAAGGAGAAACAAAGGAAGTGACATTTACCCAGAAAATGGATCTTCAGGGCGGCGAATATCTGTTATCCCTGGGAGTGACCGGGTATGAAAAAGAAAAATTTGAGGTGTATCATCGTCTGTATGATGTGATCAATCTGACGGTGGTTTCCGACAAAAACACCGTGGGTTATTATGATATGAATTCGAAAGTGGTTGTAAAATAAGGTTCTTACCAAATAAACAAAGGTCAGGAAAAGCGTATGGAGAATATAGAAAAGATTGGAAAAGTAACACTGGATTACACTTTTTATCCGGGGGAGGATTATTACTGCGATGGTCCTACGGAGGATGAATTGCTTCATATTGCCAAAAATCATGCACCGGCAGAGTTCCCGGCGCTCATTGAAGAGCGCGGAAGCTGGCCGGTGCTGTATCATTTATCGGCACAACGTGAAAATATCGTAAACTGGCTGCCGATCACCAGGGATATGAAGGTATTGGAGATTGGTTCCGGATGCGGAGCAATTACAGGAGCACTGGCGGCAAAGGCAGGCAGTGTCACTTGCGTGGATCTTTCCAAAAAAAGGAGCCTGATCAATGCCTATCGTCATGAAGACTGTGAGAATGTTACGATCAAGGTGGGGAATTTTAAGGATATTGAGCCGAGTCTGGAAAAGGATTATGACTGTGCGCTATTAATTGGCGTATTGGAGTACGGTGCCGGTTATATTGGCGGCGATAAACCCTTTGAAACTTTTTTAAAAACGATTCGTAAACACGTGAAAAAAGCAACGGGTACCATCATTGTGGCAATTGAGAACCGCTATGGTATGAAATACTGGGCAGGCTGCAGGGAGGATCACAATGGTGAATTTTTCAGCGGCTTAGAAGGGTACCCCAAGCCAACTCCTGGGACTACATTTTCCCGTAAACAATTAGAAAAGATCTGTAAATCCGCAGGAGAAAGAAAGATTTCCTTCTATTATCCTTACCCGGATTATAAATTTATGACAACGCTTTTTTCGGATGAGCGTCTGCCGTTGAAAGGGGAACTAATCAATAACGACAGAAACTTTGACAGAAATCGTATGAAATTATTTGACGAAAGCAAAGTCTTTGACGGTATCATAGAGGAAAAAATGTTTCCTTTTTACTCCAATTCCTATCTGCTTGTTTTAGGGCCAAAGCCGGTTACGGAATACATCCGTTACAGCAATGACCGGGCAGAAGAATATCGGATTGCAACGGAGATTTTAACCGAAGAGAATACCAGAATAGTTAAAAAACAGGCGTTATCCGATGCAGCAATTCCACATATCACACGCATGGGAACCATGTATGAATTATTACAGAAACGCTACTCAAGTGGTCGTTTGGTGGTCAATCCCCTGTTATCGGTGGAAGGAAAAACGGCAACCTTTGCCTATGAAACGGGAGTGCCGCTTTCCCGGTTGCTCGACGAGTATCTGCAAAAAGATGATATTGACGGCTTTATGGAATTGTTCTTTGAATTTGTGGATCGTGTCGATGAACATCCGGAAATGCTGGTCGCAGATTACGATATGGTATTTTCCAATATTCTGGTGGACGGTGACACATGGAGACTTTTGGATTACGAGTGGACGTATGAAAAACAGATTCCCACAAAGGAACTGGCCTTCCGGGCGCTATACTGTTATTTGTTGGAAGATGAAAGCAGAAACAAATTTAATTTTGATTTAATTTTGCAGAAGCTGGATATTACACCGGATGAAGCGGACGGTTATCGGGAAAGGGAGATGCGTTTCCAGAAAACGGTAACGGGCAGAAGAATGTCCATGCCTCAGCTTCGTGAAAAGATTGGTGGGGCAATCATTGTACCGCAGGACAGCCTTTTGACAAAAGCAGAGGGCGGTGAGAAAAAACGCATACAGGTTTATTATGATGAAGGAGAAGGATTTATGGAAAGTAATTCTTTCTTCCCGGATACGCCCTATGATGCCCTTGGGAATATGACGATTGATTTGGAACTGCCTTCTACAGTAAAACAGGTTCGGATCGATCCGGGGATGCTTCCCTGTATCACGACGGTAAAAGAAGTCCTTCTAAATGGGGAACTGATTCCCATCACAGAATCGAAGGTACTTTTAGCAAACGGAAAATGTATGACGGATAAGGAAAACGGCACGGTTATGATTTCTTTCGGAACGGATGACCCGAATATTGGTATCCGGGTATCGGATCGTGTAAAGAGTACGGGAAATGCATTCCGTGCGACGTTGCAGACGGTTTTTCTTCCTTCCGATATGGCAGTGTCTCTGGAAAAAGAGTTAAGAAAGAAGATCCGTTTATGATAAACAGATTAAAACAGGGGTTCAAAGGATTCCTGACAGAACGTAAAATTGCAGAATATTATGCGTGGATGGATGCGCTCTATGTAAGCTACAACGACTGGATCTTAGAGAAGGAACAGATATACCGGGATTCCATGGAACATGCTAAATGTACTCTGCGTACCTGTGTTGCGGGAATATGCAGCAAAACAGAGTACGAAGAAGCAGATATCGTGATCTTTGCAACGGATGTGACTTTTTTGGATGAACATGCAAAAATGGTTGTAGAAGATTATTTTGCGCATAACCCGGAGTGCATACTTGCTTACGCAGATGAGGATGAGTGGAACCACAGCAGGACAGTCAGGATGAATCCGTGGTTTAAACCGGACTTTTCACCGGATACATTACTGGAATACTGCTATTACGGCAATGTCATTGCCATTCAAAAGAGTGCATGTGATGCGCTGTTTTCGGAAAAAGGGGAGAGTAACCGGTCCGCCCATGCTTTTTGTGAGTGGCAGTCATTGCCGGATTCTTTAGCACGTGAAAAATGGCTGTATCAGTTAAGCCTGACTCTCTCTTTCCCGGCAGAGGATAAACGCAGGCAGATCGGACATATTCCCTATGTCTTGTATCACGCACCTGCAATCAGACAGTTTGGAATGGGAAGTGAATTTACTTCCATAAAAGAAAATACCTTAGCCGGGATACAGAAAAAAGAGGCAGAAGCCGGCATGGTATCCATTATCATACCGTCAAAGGATCACCCGGAAGTTTTGGAGACCTGCCTGCAATCCTTACAAAGAACCCTGCCGGATGACGGTTATGAGATTCTGGTAGTGGATAATGGAAGTAATGAGGAAAAACGCACAGAATACGAAGAAATGAAAGTTAAATATGGGTTTAACTATATTTTCCAACCAATGGAGTTCCATTTTTCGAAGATGTGCAATCTGGGTGCGGAATATGCAAAAGGCCAATTCCTTTTATTATTAAATGATGATATCGAAGCCATTGACAGCGGCTGGATGGAGAAGATGAAACAGTATGCATCTCGTCCGCATGTCGGTTGTGTGGGTGCGAAACTCTATTATCCGGACTCTAAGATGATCCAGCATGCGGGAATTACGAATCTGCGTTTGGGACCGGTACACAAATTTCAGTTTTTAGAGGATGTGCGTCCTTATTATGACGGAAGAAACCGTATGGATCATAATGTGATTGCCGTGACAGGTGCCTGCCTGATGGTGAGCCGGAGTGTCTGGGATGCGTGTGGCGGCTTTTCGCAGGATCTGGCGGTTGCTTTTAATGATGTGGAATTGGGTTTTCGCATTTATAAAAAAGGATATTATTCTGTGGTGTGCAACTCGATTGCATTATACCACCATGAGTCATTAAGCCGTGGCAGTGATGAAAGCGAGATAAAGCAGGTACGCTTGCAGAATGAACGGACTGCAATGTATGCGATGCATCCGGATCTGTATGCAAGGGATCCGTTTTATCATCCGTATCTGAATACGCTGATTTTAGATATCCATTTTTCGGCAGCCTATGAGTATCCGGCAGGAAGTGATGTGGCAGTGGAAACGCCGCAGCTTCTGAAGGAGACCATTCGTGATGAGTGGTACAATGAATGCTTACTTATAAGTCTGGAATATGCCGGGAAACTGCAGGATTGGATGATGGGACCGCAGATTCATGAAAAATCCAAAGAGGACACAGAAGATGAGTATCTGTACTTTCAGGGATATCAGTTTGTGATTGGTTCTGAAAATCCCATTTTTGCGCGTTTTTTACTTTGTCAACATGTGGATTCCGGCAGGATCTACCGGATCCCCTGCGCATATACATTCCGACCGGATTTGGAGAGGAATGTAAAGGAGGGGCATACCTCTTTGTGCGGATTTAGTATGGTTGTGAAAAAATCGGATTTAGAACCGGGCAGATACCGGTTGGGCTGCATGCAAAAAAGCAGCATCGATCGTCAGGTGTTGTGCCGGTTTACGAATAAATTCTTAGAAATTAGGAATGGGGATTAGTATGGGTAAAGAGGAAATGTCAGCTTATGAAAAAGAGCATTTAAAATGTGCGGAATATGCAGAGCGGATCGCAAGGCTGGAAGAAGAAAAGGATTATTTACAGTTTCGCCTTGACCGCATTCACAATCATCCGTTGTGGAAATCGACAGCCGGACTGCGAAAGGGCATGCATGCAGTAAAAAGGCAGACGGACCGTATCAAAAACTGTGGCGGACCAAGGGGCGTAGCGGCAAAAATCCGTTATAAACAGCGGGAAAACATTGCCAAAAAGCAGCATGGCACGGCGAGTTTTCCGACAGAGGAACAGAGAAAACAACAGGAGGAAACGGTTTTTACACAAAATGTAAAGATCAGTATCTTAGTGCCGCTTTATAATACACCGGAGAATTTTCTGCGGGAAATGATTGGCTCCGTGCAGTGGCAGACCTATCAAAACTGGGAATTGTGTCTGGCGGACGGTTCGGATGATGCGCATGGAGACGTGGGACGAATCTGCAAGGAATACGCCCAAAACGATAACCGTATCCGGTATCGTAAACTGGAAAAAAATGAAGGAATCTCCGGAAACACGAATGAATGCCTGAAAATGGCATCCGGTGATTACATCGGACTGTTTGACCATGATGATATCCTGCATCCGAGCGTATTGTATGAATATGTGAAGGCAATTAATGAGCAGGGGGCGGATTACCTGTATTGTGATGAGACCACTTTTAAGGGAAACAGCATTGATAATATGATCACCCTGCATTTTAAACCGGATTATGCCATTGACAATCTCCGGGCCAATAACTATATCTGCCATTTCAGTTGTTTTAAAAAGGAACTTTTGGACGGCATGGAATTGTTCCGCAAACAGTTTGACGGCAGTCAGGATCATGATATGATCCTTCGTCTGACGGACAAGGCAAATAAGGTCGTTCATGTGCCGAAACTTCTCTACTACTGGCGTTCCCACGCCGGAAGCGTGGCATCCGACATTTCGGCAAAGTCCTATGCGATTGAAGCGGCAAGAGGGGCGGTAGCAGATCATCTGCGCACGCATGGCTATAAACATTTTAAAATTACGGGAACACGTGCCTTTGAGACGATCTTTAAGATTAGTTACGAGATCCTGGATACGCCTAAGATTTCCATTGTGATCGCCAATAAGGATCATGTAGAAGATCTTAGAAGGTGTATTTCCTCCATTTTGGAAAAATCCACCTACGACCAGTATGAGATCATTGTTGTGGAAAATAACAGTACTTCGGATGAAATCTTTGCTTATTACCGGGAATTGACGGATGGCAGATATACAAAAGAAGACCGCTATGTGATATCGGAAAATGGTAGAATCAAGGTTGTAAATTTTAAAGGTACATTTAATTATTCGGCGATCAACAATCTGGGAGCCAAGTATGCGGATGGCGAATATCTGCTTCTTTTAAACAATGATACCCAGGTGATCACGGTAAACTGGATGGAAGAGATGCTGATGTATGCCCAGCGTAAGGATGTTGGGGCAGTCGGGGCAAAATTGTATTATGCCAATAAGACGATCCAGCATGCGGGCGTGGTATTGGGACTGGGTGCCCATCGTACCGCAGGACATACGCATTACGGACAGAGCAGGGAAAACCTGGGCTACATGGGCAGACTTTGTTATACACAGAATGTCAGTGCGGTAACCGGTGCCTGTCTGATGGTAAAAAAACATTTGTTTACGGAACTTGGCGGACTGGATACGAATTTTGCCGTTTCCTTAAATGATGTGGACTTCTGTTTACGGCTGCGGGAAAAAGGATATTTGAATGTATTTACCCCATTTGCGGAATTGTATCATTTTGAATCCATTTCCAGAGGACTGGACGATCAGGGCGAAAAAGCAGCCCGCTATAACAGAGAATCCGAGGCATTTAGGGAAAAATGGAAAGAACAGTTACAAAAAGGCGATCCGTATTATAATGTGAATTTTTCACTGGATCGAAGTGATTACTCCCTGAAGATAGAATAAAAAGACAGAGTATAAATAGAAAGGCGGCAGAAAAATGGGCTATAGAGAAACATATGAATTCTGGCTGGAAGATCCGTATTTTGATCAGGAAACAAAAGAAGAATTAAAGGCGATCGCACAAAATGAGACAGAGATCGAAGATCGTTTTTATAAAGAACTGGAATTTGGAACAGGTGGTCTGCGTGGAGTGATCGGTGCCGGTACCAACCGCATGAATGTGTACACCATCCGAAAGGCAACACAGGGACTGGCAAATTATATCGTAAAACAGCATGGGGAAGAAAAAGGGGTGGCGATCGCATACGATTCCCGCTTTATGTCCCCGGAGTTTGCAGATGAAGCAGCGCTGTGTCTGGCGGCAAACGGAATCAGGGCCTATGTATTTGATGCCCTTCGCCCGACACCGGAACTGTCTTTTGCACTTCGTAAACTGGGCTGTATTTCCGGTATTGTGATCACGGCAAGCCATAATCCGCCGGAATACAATGGTTATAAAGTGTATTGGGAAGATGGTGCACAGATTACGGCACCAAAAGATAAAGAAATCATTACGGAAGTAAAAAATGTGACCGGTTTTGAACAGGTAAAGACCATGGCAAAAGAAGACGCCGTGGTGGCAGGCCTTTATCAGGTGATCGGAAAAGAAATAGATGATGCCTATATGGAGGAACTGAAAAAACAGATCATTCATCCGGAAGTAATCCGGGAAATGGCTGAGGATATCACGATCGTGTATTCGCCGTTTCATGGAACCGGCAATGTCCCGGTAAGAAGGATCCTGAAAGAACTTGGCTTTAAGAAGGTCTATGTGGTAGAAGAACAGGAACTGCCGGATCCGAAATTCACGACTCTGGAATATCCAAATCCGGAGGATCCGAAGGCCTTTACGCTGGCATTGAAACTGGCAAAAGAAAAAAAAGCAGATATTGTTCTGGCTACGGATCCGGATGCGGACCGTTTGGGAATTTATGCATTAGATCAAAAAAGCGGTGAGTACATGCCGTTTACGGGCAATATGTCCGGTATGCTGATCGCAGAATACATTTTAAGGGAACGTACCCTTACCAATACCATGCCGCAGAATCCTGCCCTGGTAAAGACCATTGTTACCACCAATATGGCGGATGTGATCGCAAAAGAGTATGGGGTGGATCTGATCGAAGTGTTGACCGGTTTTAAATATATTGGCGAGCAGATCAAATTCTTTGAACAAAGCGGTAAACATCAGTATGTGTTTGGATTGGAAGAAAGTTATGGCTGTCTGGCGGGTACTCACGCACGGGATAAGGATGCGGTAGTGGCTGTTATGTGCCTGTGTGAAGTCGCAGCATGGTGTAAAAAACAGGGACGTACAGTATGGGATCAGATGCTTTTACTGTATGAAAAATACGGATATTACACGGAAGATCTGTATACCGTAACCCTAAAAGGTATTGATGGTGCGAAACAGATTGCAAAGATCATGGATTCTTTGCGTGCGAATCCCCCTGAAAAGTTTGGGGATCTGAACGTGCTGGCAGTACGTGATTACCAAAGCGGTGTGGTATGTGACGCTCAGACCGGAAAAGAGAGCACTACCAATCTGCCGGTATCCAATGTACTTTATTTTGATCTGACGGAAGACTCCTGGTGCTGTGCAAGACCATCGGGAACGGAGCCTAAGATTAAGTTCTATATGGGTGTAAAGGGTAAGGATTTAGAAGATGCCAAAAAGAAGAATCAGGCTCTTACGGCAGCGTTAAAGGAAATTGCACTGGCAGAATAAAAATGGAAAGATAGGGAAATGTTTCAATCAGCAAATATTAAAAAAACCTGGTATTATCTGCAGAAAAATGGAATAAAAGACACCTGTTATGCAGTGGCGGAACGGTTTTATGCTAAAAAAAGTGACTTATATCCGGACAAAGGGTATCACTACAGGGCGCTTTCTAAATCCGAACTTGCAAAGCAAAAAGAGACGAGTTTTGAAAATGCCCATAAGTTCAGCATTTTAGTTCCCATGTATGAGACAAAGCCACAGCATGCGAGGGAAATGATCGACTCCGTGCTTGCACAGACATATTCTGACTGGGAACTGATTCTGGCGGATGCATCTAAAAGTGACGTGGTAAAGCAGGTTGTTTCTGAGTATGCGGATGTCCGCATTCACTACCATCGTCTCCTTAAAAATGAAGGAATCTCAGAGAATACCAATCAGGCGCTTGCCTATGCCACCGGCGATTACACCGGTTTGCTGGATCATGATGATCTTCTGACACCGGATGCGTTGTTTGAGATGGCATCCTGTATGAAAGAGGCAGAAAAAGAAGGAAAAGAAGTTACATTTGTATATTCGGATGAAGATAAATGCGATGGAAATGCACAGGTTTACTATGAACCAAATATGAAATCGGAATTTAATCTCGATCTATTGCTGTCCAATAACTATATATGCCATTTTCTTGTCATGAAAACCAAGCGGATGAAGGAACTGGGCTTTCGCAGCGAATATGATGGAGCGCAGGACTTTGATCTGGTTTTACGTGCAGCAATCCAAAAGGAAGCATCCGAAGAAATCCTCCATGTGAATAAGGTGTTATACCACTGGCGATGCCATGAAACCTCAACCGCTGCCAATCCACGCAGCAAAATGTACGCATATGAAGCGGGCAGGCGTGTAGTGGAGGATGGCATAAAGAAATTATGTGCAATTCAGGGACAACCATTTACGGATGGCTGTGTGAATGGAATTCCGGTTTCGGTATCCCATACAAAACACAATGGCTTTTACCGTGTGGTATATGGGAAGGAAAGCGCAGCCGATATCTTTGCCGTACGAAAAGATATCGGAATGGTGGCAGGCAGTATCCGCAAACATCATAAAATAACGGGCGGTATTAAAACGAAGGACGGAACATGCCCCTATGCCGGATTGCCGGTTGGATTCAGTGGTTATCTCCATCGCAATGCTCTTGCACAGGATTGCGAGCTGGCAGATCTTGATAATGCAGTGATCCGCCCGGAACTCTTACAGGAAATACAACAAAACAGCAAATTAAAACATGATTTAACACATAATGCAAATGAGATATGTGCTTATATCCGCAGCAAGGGGTATCGCATCTTATACGATCCTTTTTTTGTGCAATAGGAAATTTCTTTGAAATTACCTATTGCACAAAAAACACTC
>CAYLSH010000050.1:0-14277 GCA_964386235.1 uncultured Lachnospiraceae bacterium
CACATATGACAGTATATGATAACATGGCTTTCGGTCTTAAGTTAAGAAAAGTTCCGAAGGATGAAATCGATAAGATGGTTAAAGAAGCAGCTAAGATCCTTGACCTTTCTGCATTACTTGATCGTAAACCTAAGGCTTTATCCGGTGGTCAGAGACAGCGTGTTGCTATGGGTCGTGCCATCGTTCGTAATCCTAAGGTATTCCTTATGGATGAGCCTTTATCAAACCTGGATGCTAAACTTCGTGTACAGATGCGTATCGAGATCGCTAAATTACACCAGAGATTAGGTACAACCATCATCTACGTTACACATGACCAGACAGAGGCTATGACACTTGGTACCAGAATCGTAGTTATGAAAGATGGTGTTGTTCAGCAGGTAGATACACCTCAGAACTTATATGAGAAGCCGCAGAACCTGTTCGTAGCAGGATTCATGGGATCTCCTCAGATGAACTTCTTAGATGCAAAAGTTGAAGTTAAGGGTGAAGATGTTAACTTATTAGTAGCCGGACATTCTATTCCGCTTCCTCCTGCAAAGGCTAAGAAATTAATCGAAGGCGGTTATGCAGGAAAGACAGTAACATTTGGTATCCGTCCGGAAGACGTATATGATTCTGAAATGTTCATCGAAACAGCAAAATGTGTATTTGAATCTAAGATTAAAGTATACGAATTACTTGGCGCTGAAGTTTACTTATACTTCGATCTGGAAGAGTTCCCGATCACAGCAAGAGTTGATTCTCGTACAACTGCAAGACCTGGTGATTCTGTTAAATTTGCATTTGATGTTGAAAAGATCCATGTATTCGACAAAGAAACAGAGCAGATCATCACAAACTAATCAAGAACCCGAGGGGATGCGAAAGCATCCCCTTAATTTGTATAGGGAAGATTTTTTCATAAAATTGAACCCCATTTCATTTCTTGCGAATTTATAAGGAATGTTTTATGATAATAGATATCGCTTAAAGGAGCAATGCATATGATTTCGAATCAGATTATTCAGAGTAACATAGAAGAGTTAAAGGGCATCACCAGGGTGGATTTCTGGGTGTATGATGCAGAAGGAAACGCCATCGCATCCACTGTACAGGAGAACCTGTTCGATCGGGATATTCTGGAGGCTTTTATGGATTCACAGGCGGATAGTCAGATTGTTTCGGGATGTCATTTTTTCAAGATCTTTGAGGACGGCGATGCAACCTATGTGCTGGTGGCAAAAGGATTTGGCGAAGATGTGTACATGGTTGGTAAGATAGCGGTTTGTCAGTTACAGAACCTGATGGTTGCGTACAAAGAGCGTTTTGACAGAAGTGGTTTTTTTCAAAATCTTTTACTGGACAATCTGCTGTTGGTTGATATTCACAATCGTGCAACCAAACTGCATATCGAAGCAGAAAAGAAACGCCTTGTGTATCTGATCGAAACCAAGATGGATAAGGATAATGTGGCGGGTGAATTGTTAAAGAGCATGTTTGTTCCGCAGTCAGGGGATTATATTGTTTCCATTGACGAACACAGTATCGTTCTGATTAAAGAGTTAAGCGACAAAGCAGATAAAGAAGAGATAGAAGAAGTTGCGGAGACCATTGTGGATATGCTCAATACGGAAGCAATGTTAAATGTCCGTGTGGCATACGGTATCCCCGTCAATGAATTAAAGGATGTATCCAAGTCATATAAAGAAGCAAAAATGGCATTGGAAGTGGGAAATATTTTTTATGACTATAAGAGGGTTATTTCTTATGAGATGCTGGGAATCGGAAGGCTTATCTACCAGTTACCACAAAACCTTTGTCGTATTTTTATCAAAGAAATCTATGGGGATACTTCACCCGATGATATAGATGAAGAGATTCTGACAACCGTAAATAAGTTTTTAGAGAATAATCTGAATGTCTCTGAGACATCCAGACAGTTATATATTCATCGTAACACGCTGGTGTATCGAATTGAGAAACTGCAAAAGGCAATTGGCCTGGATATGAGAATATTTGATGATGCACTGACTTTTAAAATAGCACTGATGGTTATTGAGTATTTAAAATATCTTGAAAAGAAAGAATAAAGAATCCCTTTCCCGAATACATTGTCCTAAAAGGACAAGACAAAGGAGAACGGGAAATGGCATATAACAGAAAGATTGCCTATTTTGATCTGACAAATCAGGGTCAGAAAAAAGGAAATGGCGGTTTTTGTAAATGGGAGCAAAAAAATGGCAGCCAGATACTGACAGTCTTGGTGAATGGTCTGCCTAAAACTATATCAGAAGAGGTTGATATCCATAGTGAGTCTGGCAAAGTGTTGGGAAGCCTTAGAATATCGCAAGGCAGAGGAGAAAACATTTGCTATTTGCAGGAGGGAAGTAATTGGGAAGAGGAACTTTCCCATGTACGCATTCCGCTTCCGAATGATCTTGAACTGATCGCAGAATTTCAAAATATACCTGCCGGGAAAACATTGGTGAAACTACAGGAGCCGGAACAACGAATAGAACCGCAAATTGAACTACCAATAGAACCACAACCCCGGACGGAAGAGAAAGTGCCTTCTTCCTGGGAAGGTTTCTGGCGGACTCGCGAAAAGATACACCCTTTTGGAACAGAAGAAGAATACTGCCGTATTGCACCGGAGGATGTATATCGTTTAAAAGAAGAGTACCATGTACTGAGGAATAATCAATTTTTACTACATGGATATTATAATTACCATTATCTGATTCTTGGAAAAAAACAAGGTCAGGAATACGAGTATTGGCTGGGTGTTCCGGGTATTTATCACGAACGGGAAAAGATGGCAGCCAGAATGTATGGATTTGAAAAATTTGAAGGGGCAAAGCCCGGATATACAACGGGTGATTTGGGATATTATCTGATCACAGCAAAGCCCGAATCCATGAAGGAATGACAGGAGTAAATGAGGACTGATATGGACATTGACCAAAGATATATGCGTCAGGCAATAAAACTTGCAAGGAAAGCGGCACAATTGGGGGAGGTTCCCATTGGTTGTGTGATTGTGCATAACGAAAAAGTAATCGGAAGAGGATACAATCGAAGAAAAACGGATAAAAGCACACTGGCTCATGCAGAGATCATTGCAATCCGGAAAGCCTGCAAAAAAATAGAGGACTGGCGTTTGGAAGAGTGTACGATGTATGTAACACTGGAGCCCTGTCAGATGTGCGCGGGTGCCATTGTACAGGCGCGGATTCCCAAGGTGGTGATTGGCTGTATGAACCCGAAAGCCGGCTGTGCGGGATCGATTTTAAATATTCTGCAGGTGCCGGAATTTAATCATCAGGTTGAAACCGTATATGGAGTATTGGAAGAGGAATGCTCTTTTATGCTGACGGATTTTTTTAAGAATCTGAGAAAAAGGCTTAAGGCAGATAGATTTGACAAGTAGAGCAAAAGCCAGTATACTAAGCAATTGAGACAAGAAAATCCCGTACATAATTCTGTACGGACTCCGTGCATTATCCTGTACGGAGGGGAACTTATATAGCTGCCCTTTGTAAGTGGCGTTGAAGTTTGGGTCTTGCGCAATAGGAATCTACGAATCTGGTCAGGGCAGGAATGCAGCAGCCATAAGAAGAATCTCCTATGTGCCGTGAGGGTGCCTGGCGGAGTTAACTGCAAAGGTAACGTGTATAGGTTCCCCTCTGTACAGGATTTTTGATTCGGGAAAGAAAAAGGTGCAAAAGATGGAACAATGTACCCTCTGTCCGCGGGAGTGCCATGTGGACAGAAGCAATGGAAAAACCGGATATTGTGGAGAAAGCAGCACGATTCGTATTGCACGTACATCCCTGCACCAGTGGGAAGAACCTTGTATTACGGGAGAATACGGATCGGGTACCATCTTTTTTTCGGGATGTGGGCTTAAATGCATTTTCTGCCAGAATTATAATATTGCAGACAGTTCGGTGGGAAAAGAGTTTACGGAGGAAGAACTTGCGGATGCTATGTTGAGACTGCAGGAGAATCACGCAAGTAATATCAATCTGGTAACCGCCTCACATTATGCGAAGCCATTGGTATCTGTGATTGGTATGGCAAAAGAAAGAGGACTGACTATTCCTATCGTATATAACACTTCTGCTTATGAAAAGCCGGAAACCCTGCGCAGGCTGGAAGGACTGATTGATATATACCTTCCCGATTGTAAGTTTTACGATTCCAAAGTGGCACAAGCCTATGCCAAGGCACCGGATTATTTTGCGGTGGCAAAGGAGACAATCGCAGAAATGGTCCGTCAGACAGGTGAACCGGTATTTGATGAAAAAACAGGAAATATGAAAAAAGGAGTGATCGTAAGGCATCTGGTTTTACCGGGGCATACGCAGGATTCCGTAAAGATCATAGATTATTTGTACCATGCGTATCGCGACCGCATTTACTTAAGCATTATGAATCAATATACGCCAATCAGAAATTGGAAGGAATATCCGAATCTGAACAGACGACTGACAAGACGCGAATACGAAAAGGTAATTAACCACGCACTTTCAATAGGGGTGGAAAACGCATTCATACAAGAAGGGGATACGGCAACGGAAAGTTTTATCCCGGCATTTGACTGCAGTTTTATCTGATCGTTTTGGCGGGAGAAAAAAAGATTTTAGAGAAAGAACAAAAAACGCAATATTGTGTTATTAAAGGAATGCTAAAAAGCATAATTGTGATAGACAGAAAAGGGAAGATTGCATACAATGAAGGCGATGAGATAGAAATACGGATCTGCCGGATAAAGGGAGGAAAAGGGCATGAAATATATTTTTGACTGGAAAGAATATGCAAAGACAGCAAGAGAAGCGGTAGCGGAAGGCTGCGTGCTGCTGCGCAATGAAAACAGCGCATTACCCATCAGAAACGGAGAAAAGGTTTCCGTATTTGGAAGAAGCCAGTTTAATTATTATAAGAGTGGAACCGGTTCGGGAGGCATGGTCAACACACCGTATGTAGTGTCCATTCTAGATGCATTAGAAGAATCGGATGATGTGATCGTGAATGCAGAACTTCGTAAGGTATACGAAGAGTGGATCCAGGAACATCCTTTTGACACGGGCAAGGGATGGGCAAGCGAGCCATGGTGTCAGGAAGAGATGGTTCTTTCTGAGGAAGTAGTAAAATCAGCGGCAAATCAGTCCGATCTGGCGCTTGTGATTCTGGGCAGAACAGCGGGAGAAGATAAGGATAACAGTGCGACAGAGGGAAGTTATCTTTTAACACCGACAGAAAAAGACATGCTTTGCAAGGTTTGTAAAACCTTTGACCGTGTGGCGGTAATTCTGAATGTCGGCAATATCATAGACATGAGTTTTGTAGAAGAGTATGCGCCGCAGGCAGTAATGTATGTATGGCAGGGCGGTATGGAAGGCGGACACGGAACCGTGGATGTGCTGACCGGAAAAGTAAGCCCCAGCGGTCATTTGACGGACACGATAGCAAAGGATATTTATGATTATCCTTCCACGGCATATTTTGGTGCAGAGGATCTGAATGAATATTGGGAAGATATTTATGTGGGATACCGTTATTTTGAAACGGCAGCAAAGGATAAAGTGGTGTATCCTTTTGGGTATGGACTTTCCTATACCACATTTGCACAGCATATAGACCGTTATGAGGGTTCTGTTCAGGAAGTGACACTGGATGTAACAATAACCAATACAGGCGACGTGGCAGGTAAAGAGGTTGTTCAGGTATACTATGATCCGGCACAGGGGGCACTTAGCAAACCGGTTCGTAATCTTGTTCGTTTTGCCAAAACGAAGGAATTGGCACCGGGAGAATCCCAGACAATACAGTTTGCATTTGCAGTGGAAGAAATGGCATCTTTTGATGACAGCGGTGTCACAGGACATGCTTTCAGCTATGTTCTGGAAAAGGGTGAATACGGCATCTATGTGGGAAACAATGTTAGGGACGCTGTATTAGCAGGAAAAGTAACTTTATCGGAAGACCGTGTAACACAGCAGTTGACGGAGGCATGCGCTCCCACTCACAAATTTGACAGGATGCTGTTAAAAGTAAATGCGGATGGAAGCGTGGAGCAAAAGGAAGAACCGGTACCGCTTCGCACGATAGATCTGAAAAAGAGAATAGAAGAAAATCGTCCGGAAAGTATGGCATACACAGGAGATCAGGGGTATCGTTTTTCTGACCTTATGGAAGGAAAAGTAACGATGGAAGAATATCTGGCTCAGATCTCCGATGAGGATCTGATCTGTATGTCGAGAGGAGAAGGTATGTGTCCGGCAAAGGTAACGCCGGGTGTTGCAGGATCCTTTGGCGGTGTTACGAAGGGATTAGAGGCATTAGGGATGCCGCTTGCCTGCTGTTCGGATGGCCCTTCCGGCATTCGTATGGACTGCGGAACCAAGGCATTTGCCAATCCGAACGGTACATTGCTTGCCTGTACTTTTAACGAAGAACTGGTAGAGCATTTGTATCAGTGGGAAGGCATGGAGTTATTATACAATAAGATTGATATGCTTTTAGGACCGGGGATGAACATTCATAGAAATCCTTTAAACGGCAGAAATTTTGAATATTTTTCAGAAGATCCGTATGTAACGGGAAAAATGGCATCTGCCATGTTGAAAGGTATGGCAAAATACGGCGTGACCGGTACAATCAAACATTTTGCCACCAACAATCAGGAATATCATCGTCATACAGTGGATGCGGCAGTGTCACAGAGAGCGCTGAGAGAAATCTATTTAAAAGGTTTTGAGATTGCTGTAAAAGAAGGCGGCGCTTACAGCATTATGACAACCTATGGCCCGCTCAACGGAATCTGGACGGCATCCAATTACGACCTGGCAACCACCATTCTGAGAGAGGAATGGGGATATGAAGGCATTGTGATGACGGACTGGTGGGCGAGAATGAACGAGGATGCAGGAGATCCTGTGGATATTCGTAAGACCCAGTATATGATCCGTTCACAGAATGATCTGTTTATGGTAGTTACGGATTCCAAAACAAATACCCTAAATGACATGTCCGCAAAAGGACTGGAAGAAGGCGTGATTACGAGAGGTGAACTTCTTCGTAATGCGGAGAATATCGTAAAGGTATTGATGCGCTCACCTGCAGGAAAACGCGCCGTAGGAGAAAATGTGGAGTTTGAAACGGTAAATGAACCCAAAACGGGAATGGTTGAGAGAAATATTATGCCTCCGGCAGAAATTGAAGAGGAAGGCTATTTTTCTCTGGATGGTTTGAAAACGGAAGCCGGAAGTATCAACCAATATACGGTCACACTTCCCATTAAGGGCATTTATAAGGTTTCTGTTAAAATGAAATCGGATCTTGGAGAACTTTCTCAAAGCTCCATGACCATAATCATCAATAAAGTTCCGATCAAGACATTTACAATTAACGGAACCGGCGGTCAGTGGATCACAAATGAATTTGAAATGGAATCCTTCGGAACCGTGGGTACGTACCTTGAGTTTGCCTTTGCACAGAGCGGCATTCAGGTTGGAGAAATTCATGTGAAACGAGACCGGGATGTATATAAACCGCATTTATCAATCGAATAAACAGGGACGGAAGAGGAATTCTGAAAACGAGTTCCTCTTTTTTAATCTTTCGGCGATTCTTTCTGGTTGAGAATAAAAATAAAATAATATATAATTAGAAAGGTACGGATAGAGTATAAACGATCCATCGTATGAAAAATATCAGAACAGGAGAGGTATACGGCTATGAAAAGAATTGGCATGTTAACAAGCGGCGGAGACTGTCAGGCTTTAAATGCAGCGATGCGCGGTGTGGTAAAATCTCTTTACAACAGTGGCGAAGAGGTAGAGATCTACGGCTTTTTAAATGGCTATAAAGGGCTTATTTATGGAGATTTTAAAATGCTGACATCCAAAGATTTTTCGGGGATTCTGACCATTGGAGGAACGATCCTTGGCAGCAGCCGAACTCCTTTTAAAACGATCAAAGATCCGGATGAAAACGGACTGGATAAAGTGGAAGCCATGAAGCAGAATTACCATAAACTGCAGTTGGATTGTCTGGTTATCCTGGGAGGAAACGGAACCCATAAGACAGCGAATCTTTTACGAAAAGAAGGATTAAATGTTGTGACACTGCCAAAGACGATTGATAATGATCTGTATGGTACGGATATGACATTTGGTTTTCAGAGTGCGGTTGACATTGCAACGAACGTGATTGACTGCATCCATACAACGGCTGCGTCCCATGGACGTGTGTTTGTAGTGGAAGTTATGGGACACAAGGTTGGTTATCTGACACTGAATGCCGGTATGGCTGGCGGAGCGGATATTATTCTGATTCCGGAGATTCCTTATGATATCAACAAGATTGCAGAGTCCGTACAAAGAAGATTGAAAAATGGGAATAAGTTTACGATCTTAGCAGTGGCAGAGGGTGCAATCAGCAAAGAAGATGCGGCACTTTCTAAAAAAGAATATAAAGAAAAACTGGCAAAATCCCCCTATCCTTCCGTATCCTATGAGGTGGCAGCCAGGATTCAGGAACTGACCGGCCAGGAAGTGCGTGTGACCGTTCCGGGACACATGCAGAGAGGTGGAAGTCCTTGTCCGTATGACCGTGTATTTGCCAGTCGACTGGGCGCAGAAGCGGGACGTTTGATTTTAAGCGGTGAATATGGCTACATGGTTGGATACCGCAACAGAGAGATCGTGAAGGTGCCACTGGAAGAGGTTGCCGGTAAATTAAAGATGGTGGATCCGGATTCCACAATCATTCAGGAAGCAAAGATGTTAGGCATCAGTTTTGGTGACTGATCTATAAAAAATATCTGCCAACTGATACTGGCAGAGGCAGGAAAGGGAGTCTTATGTCTTACACGGCTCTTTACAGAAAATTCCGCCCGGAGAATTTTAAGGATGTCAAAGGGCAGGATCATATTGTAACAACATTAAAAAATCAAATAGCAGCGCAGAGAGTGGGACATGCGTATCTGTTTTGCGGCACCCGCGGAACCGGTAAAACGACGATAGCAAAGTTGTTTGCCAAAACAGTAAACTGTGAGAATCCGCAGGATGGCAATCCATGTGGTGAATGCAGTTTATGTAAGGCGATCGCAGCGGGCGCAAGCATGAATGTCATGGAGATTGATGCGGCTTCCAATAATGGTGTGGAGAACATCCGTGAGATTATTTCTGATGTTTCCTATTCACCGGCAAATGGCAGATATAAGGTCTACATTATCGATGAAGTGCATATGCTTTCCATTGGTGCGTTCAATGCGTTGTTAAAAACACTGGAAGAACCACCGTCCTATTGTATTTTTATATTGGCGACAACGGAAGTGCAAAAGATTCCGATTACGATTCTGTCCCGTTGCCAGAGATATGATTTTAAAAGGATTACGATCGATACCATTACGGATCGTCTCCGGGAACTGATGGAAACGGAGAACGTGGAAGTGGAGGAAAAAGCACTCCGCTACGTGGCAAAAACAGCGGATGGTTCCATGCGTGACGCACTGAGCCTGTTGGATCAGTGTATCGCATTTCACCTGGGACAGAAACTGACCTATGACATGGTCTTAGATGTATTGGGAGCGGTAGATACGGTAGTGTTCAGCCGTCTGCTGCGGGAGATCTTAGACCGGAATGTTCTGGGCTGTATTGATCTGCTGGAAGAGATTGTCATGCAGGGAAGGGAACTGACGCAGTTTGTGGCAGATTTCACATGGTATCTGCGCAATCTTCTCATTGTAAAAACAACGGACGATGCAGAAGATGTGCTCGATGTTTCTACGGATAATAAGCAAAGACTTATGGAAGAGGCAGAAATGACGGATGCGGAAAGCATCATACGTTTTATCCGTATTTTTTCAGAGTTGTCCGGGAATATCCGATATGCGGCTCAGAAACGAATATTGATTGAGATTGCCCTTATAAAGTTATGTAAACCACAAATGGAAGTGGAGACGGATTCTTTATTGGATCGCATCCGTGCCATGGAAGAACAGATGCGTTCCTGGGAAGAAAGAGGCGTTCCCATGGTACAGGCAAGCAGCGGTAATGCTGCTGCGGTGTCAGTGGAGGGCGGCAACACGGAGAAGGGACCTGCCAAAAGAGAACTTCCCAAGGCCCTTCCGGAAGAAATCAAGGATATCGTACAAAAGTGGCCTGCTATTGTGGAAACGGCAGAAAATCTTTTAAAAAATCAGTTAAAACATGCGAAACTATCCCTTACGGTGGATGATAAATTACTTCTTGTAGTAGACGAGGGAATCAGTTCTGATTACTTTGCTATGGACGGCAAGAAACAGGAAGTGGAGCAGCTGATCTCGAATTATATGGAGCGTCAGGTGGAAGTCACGATTCAGACACGTTCTGCAAACGTGGCATTTCAGGATGCGTATATAGATTTGTCCCAATTCATTATGACGGACATTGAAGTAGAAGAATAGTGTATTTAAGAAAGGAGTCATACAAATGGCAAAAAGAGGAGGATTTCCGGGCGGCGGAATGGGCATGCCGGGAAACATGAATAATTTAATGAAGCAGGCGCAGAGAATGCAGCGTCAGATGGAAGAGAGCCAGAAAGAACTGGAAACGAAAGAATTTAGCGCAAAAGCCGGCGGCGGAGCCGTGGAAGTAACGGTATCCGGTAAAAAAGAGATTGTGAAAGTGGTGCTTGCACAGGACGTTGTGGATCCGGATGATGTGGAAATGCTTCAGGATCTGATCGTAGCAGCAACCAATGAGGCGCTTCGCATGGCGGATGAGGCTTCTACGAACATGATGAATAAAATGACCGGTGGTCTTGGAGGATTAACATTCTAATGGAACTCTACAGTGGTCCAATTAACAATCTGATCAGTGAACTTGCTGCACTCCCGGGGATTGGCGAAAAGTCGGCGCAGCGTCTGGCTTTTCATCTGATCAATATGCCGCCTGCAAAGGTGGACCGGCTTGCGAAAACGATCGTGGAAGCTAAGCATAAGGTATGTTACTGTAAGGAATGCTTTACCCTGACAGATGACGAGATCTGCCCGGTGTGTGCCAATGAAAAAAGGGATCATTCCCTGATCATGGTGGTGGAAAATCCGCGCGATCTTGCGGCATATGAAAAGACAGGAAAGTATCAGGGAGTCTATCATGTGCTTCATGGAGCCATTTCCCCGATGATCGGGATCGGACCGAATGATATTAAGTTAAAAGAACTGTTGGAGCGTATAAAGAATGCCTCCATCAAAGAAGTTATCATTGCAACAAACTCCAGTCTGGAGGGAGAGACAACGGCGATGTATATCAGTAAACTGATAAAACCGCTCGGTGTTTTGGTAACCCGTATAGCCAGTGGTGTGCCGGTTGGCGGAGATTTGGAGTGCATTGATGAGGTAACATTGCTTCGTGCACTGGAAGGCAGAACAGAATTGTAGTCTTTTCGGTTGCATGGATAAAAGGAAAAGGTCAGTGAGGGTAAAATGAAGAAGGAACTTTATGGGGTAACAAAAGATGGGAAAGAAGTACACCGCTATACGGTGGTGAACAAAAATGGCATGGAAATGACGGTCATGGACTTTGGTGCCATATTGACCAATGTGATCGTGCCGGACAAAGATGGTAATAAGAGGGATGTTGTACTGGCATGCCGTGACTTGGAGACATTTGAAGAAAACGGATGCTATTTCGGCTCTACGGTTGCACCTGTTGCAAACCGTACTGCGAAAGCGCAGGCACCGATTGATGGTGTTGTATACAATCTGGAAGTCAATGACGGAGAGAATAATTTGCATACGAATTTTGCAAACGGAATGAATAAACGTATCTGGAATGCAAAAGAAGTGGAAAATGGAGTAAGCTTTACTTTTACATTGGAAGATATGGAATATGAGTTGCCGGGCAAGAGAACACTTGCGGTTACTTATACGCTGAACGATGAGAATGAGATACGCATTGATTACAAGGCAGACAGTGATAAAAATACAGTATTCAACCTGACGAATCATTCTTATTTTAATCTGGATGGACATCGAACCAATACGATACGGAATCACAAACTGTTATTACATGCGTCCCAATTTACACCGGTTGCGGCCGGCTCTATTCCAACGGGTGAGATCGCTTCTGTAAAGGGAACTCCTCTTGATTTTACCGAATGGAAAGGTATGGGAGAGGAAATAGAGGCAGATTTTGAACAGTTAAGATTGACCGGAGGTTACGATCATAATTTCGTAGTGGATAACTGCGATGGTACGGTAAAAGAAATTGCAAAGGCAAAATCAGAAGAAAGCGGTATCGTGTTGACGGTTTCTTCCGATCTTCCGGGCGTACAGTTCTATGCCGGCAATTATATCAATGGTGAAAAAGGAAAAGAAGATATGGTATACGGAAAGCGTTCCGGATTCTGTCTGGAAACACAGTATTATCCGGATTCTGTTCATCATGACAATTTTCCGTCCGTTATTTTCGGACCGGATCGTCCGCTCCGTTCCACCACCATATTTAAATTTGGAGTATAAGAATGGCAGACAGAAGTAATTTTCGTGTGATCCGAGGAAGATCAGAAGCGGAAGCTAGTTTACATAAAAAAATAAGGATCCATAAATTTCAGGCACTGCTCCGGTTCCTTGTGATCACGGCGATTGTGCTTGCATTGATCGTATTTTTTGTGATACAGTACAAAAATCAGGTTTTTTCCGGCTATGTAATTACCAGGCAGGCTGAATTCACCGCATTGGAGAATATTTCCTATCTGGAAAATAGCGGAAGCATTATTCGCTACAGTAAGGACGGTATCAGCAATACCAATGCAAAAGGGAAAATGGTGTGGAACCTGACCTATGAGATGCAGTCTCCCATGGTAAAAATAGCCGACGATTACACGGCGGTGGGGGATTATAATGGTCATATCATCTATATAATAGATAAAAACGGTTCCCCTTATGAAGTGGATACCAGACTTCCCATCCGCAATTTTGCGCTGTCTTCTTCCGGCATTGTGGCAGCGGTATTGGAAGAGTCCGGAAGTTCCTGGGTAAATGTATTTAATAAAGACGGAACACAACTGGTAGAAGCAAAGGCAACCATGTCCAAAACCGGCTATCCGATGGCAGTGTCCTTATCCGGAGAAGTGATGGGCGTGTCCTATTTTTATGTGGATGGTAATACCATGCGGAGCAGTGTGACATTTTACAATTTCGGAGGCGTTGGAGAAAACACAACGGATCATATTGTGAGCAGTTATGCCTACGCGGATGCGGTGGTGCCGATCGTACAATTTATGAATACGGAGAAGGCATTCGCGGTTGCGGATAACCGCTTGTTGTTTTTTGAGGGGTCCAAAAAGCCGGTCAGCAGCGCAGATATCCTGTTAGACATGGAGATACAGAGCGTATACTATAGTGACACCCATGTTGGCTTGCTGTTCTACGATCAGACCGGGGAACATAAATATCGTATCCGGGTGTATAACTCATCCGGTGAAAAAGTAATGGATTATGGATTTGATATGGATTTTAAAGATATATTGATCCGGAATGACCAGATTATGATCTACAATGAGTCCAAATGCATGGTTGTTGGTTTAAATGGCAAACAAAAATATGCCGGAAACTTTGAAGATCACGTTCATTTTGTGGCGGCAACGGATTCGCCCAGAAAATTTGTGCTGATTATGAATGGCGGACTGGCAACCATGGAATTTAACTAACAGAATGGAGCAGAAATTTTGAATTTAACATCAATTATTATACTGATCGTACTGCTGGGTATGGCTGTACGAGGCTGGAAAATGGGCATGACAAAGCAGATATCCGGTATTGCGGCACTTGCAGCGGCATTTGTTATGCTTGCACTTGGTATCATGCTTGTGACCAGTTTTCAAAATAAAGAAGTGACCAATACCGTCTATTCGGTCATCTTTTTAGTCGTATTGGGATTGGTCTACGGAATTGTCAAGTTCCTGTTACGGTCCATCAAACTGGTGGCTAATTTACCCATCCTGCATTTTTTCGACCGCGTACTTGGTGTTGCAGCGGGACTTTTTCAGGGAATTCTCCTTGTGCGGATCTTTTTTCTTTTTCTAGAAAATAAAAATTAAAAAAAATCAAAAAAACACTTGCAAAATTGCTCGTAATTTAGTATCATATGCAAGTGCCGTTCAGTAAGGCACTTGCATTTGCATATAGGGCTATCGCCAAACGGTAAGGCAACGGACTCTGACTCCGTCATTTCAAGGTTCGAATCCTTGTAGCCCTGCTCATAAACCTCATCAGTGAAGACTGGTGAGGTTTTTTGTGCA
>CAYLSH010000051.1:0-14246 GCA_964386235.1 uncultured Lachnospiraceae bacterium
AACAAAAAAACAAACAAACCTTGCAAAAAAGATATATCTGTGTTATCTTAGTTTCACTAAGATTCAAATTGTATCGAAGTAGTTCACGGTCGTTCGACCAAAATTTCCAAACAAACAAATTTTAATAGCGTAAAGGAAGGGAAATATGGAGTGTGTCAGTAACTATATATGGGAGAAAAATGAGAGGCAGATGAATGAAGATGCTCTTGTTTTTGTACAGGTAGCAAAGGGAAAACGGGAGTATTTGCTTGCCGCTGTATGTGATGGGATTGGCGGCCTGGCTGAAGGTGAAAATGCCAGTAGTTTTGTAGCGGATAGTCTGGAACGGGAGATGATCGAACAGTTGAAAAAAGCAAAAGACCTTAGTAGAAAAGGCTGGAAGAATCTCTTTTTGCGGAGAATTGCATGGTGTCACGCAAGGCTGGGGCTATATGGAAAAGGAAAAGGGATTCGGCTGGGGACTACAATCAGCATGGTGTTTTTGCAGGATGGGGAAGGGTACATCCTGCATGCCGGGGATAGTGCGGTTTTTGCCGGAAAGAGGAGGCTTAAAAGAACGACTGTCAAACATCGAACAAAAAACGGTGCTTTAAAACGTGCTGTGGGAGTGGGTGAAAACTGTAAGGTGGATTGTCAGAAAATAAGAGTAAGAAAGGGGAGCGTTCTGCTGCTTGGAAGTGACGGCTTTTACCGGAAAATGGAAGGCGAACTGGAAAAAAAAGAAGGAATACGGGAACTGAATCCGTACAAAATTACGGAAAAAGAGATCAGAATCTGGCTGGGCAGGCTTCACAACAGGGCAAAACAACTTGGAGAAAAAGACAATTCCACGGCAATCTGTATGGTGTTTCGGTAGAAAACTGTGTTTGGCAAGTGGGGATTTTGCAATTGGCTACGGAAAGAAAGGAAGAAGGAATGGAGAAAAAAGTCATTGGGGAAAGGTACCAATACATGAGATCACTGGGTGAGGGCGGTAATGGAAGTGTGTTTTTATGCAGGGATCTGAAACTTTCAAAAGAATGGGCAGTAAAGGAATTGTGTGCGGAAAATGCAAATGAACTGGAGGGATTAAAGAGCATATCCTGTCAGTATTTTCCACGTATTGTGGATGTGATACGGGAAGAAAAGAAAATCTATCTTGTGATGGATTTTGTGGAGGGCGTGACACTGAAAGAAAAGATGGCACAGGGCAGCCTGACGGAAAAACAAGTGTATAAATGGGGAAAAGAGATTGCAAAAGCACTTCTGTATCTGCATCGGATGAATCCCCGGATCCTGTATATGGACTGTAAACCGGAGAATATCCTGTTAACTCCACAGGGAGAAATCCGTCTCGTGGATCTGGGGAGCGTC
This sequence comes from uncultured Lachnospiraceae bacterium, assembly GCA_964386235.1. Classification (GTDB taxonomy): domain Bacteria; phylum Bacillota; class Clostridia; order Lachnospirales; family Lachnospiraceae; genus RGIG8767. Next base: position 1,354 of record CAYLSH010000051.1, read on the forward strand.
TATATATGCCAGTGTGAAAAAGAACAGAAGGTAAGCGGCACCCGTTTTTTTGCCCCAAGGGAGCAGACGGACCGGAAAAAACAGGTGGATGTGCGAAGCGATATTTATGCCTATGGTATGACACTTTACTATCTTTTGGCAGGAAAGAAAAAGATATGCAGAAAGAGAGGAAAAATATGCACCCGAGAAGTGAATCCACTGGTGTCGGATGGAATGGACGCATTGATTGCAAAATGTACGCAGGAAAATCCGCAGAAACGTCCTCAGTCCATGGAAGAAGTTCTGTATTTACTGGAAAATATAAATGCCCTGACTCATAAAGCGAAGATACAAAACTATATAAAAATTGCAATAAAGCGAATTTTTCAATGTGTCTGTGTGGGCGTATTTTTGAGTGCAACATGGATGTATCAGGAAAATCCAAAGTCGGAATACATGGGGATGAGTATGCTCTCGGCAATTGTATTTGGGATTCTATGTGAACAAAGAAAAAGCCATGTGTTGGAAATTAAAAAAGAAGTATACTGCGGAAATGGAAAACGCATGTTATTTTATACATTATTCCTGGCGCTTATGTTTCATTATCTGACCATGCCGGTATGGGCAGACGGTAAAAGAACGGAGGAGGGGAAAGAGAGTCTGAAAATTGTTTTTTACGATAAGGAAGGACGGAAACTTTTACTCAAAGAGGGAGCTGTCTGGCAGTTAGAAGAGGATATTTTGCTTTCCATCCCCAAGGAACAACTCGAAAAAACCAGCGGAACCATTACGCTGATATATGACAATACAAAAGAAGGAGTAAGAAAGGAATACCGTTTTTTATGCCGCCAAAAATAACAAGTGTATTTTAAAACGTAAAACATTGTATTCCTCTTTATTTTAGAATAAAATAAAGAAATGGTCAGATAACATCAGGAAAAGAGGTTTATTATGTATAGAGATAATACAAAAGTGATAAAAATAGGCGATTGTGTGATCGGTGGCGGCAATCCGGTCTTAATCCAGTCCATGACGAATGTTCCCACGGAAGATGTGGAAAAATGTGTGGAGCAGATTTTACGTCTGGAAAAAGCAGGGTGTGAGATCATCCGATGCACGGTGCCAAATGAGGCGGCAGCCAAGGCACTTGCCAAGATCAAGGAACGGATTCATATTCCGCTTGTGGCAGACATTCATTTTGACTATAAGATGGCGATCGCAGCCATGGAAAACGGTGCGGATAAGATCCGTATCAATCCGGGCAATATCGGTGGCAGGGAGAAATTAGAAGCTGTTGTAAAGGTTGCCAAGGAAAGAAATATTCCCATTCGTGTTGGCGTAAACAGCGGGTCATTGGAAAAAGAACTGGTGGAAAAATATGGCGGTGTGACAGCGCAGGGCATTGTGGAAAGCGCACTGGATAAGGTTAGAATGATCGAGGAATGCGGCTATGACAATATCGTGATCAGCATCAAATCCTCGGACGTTCTCATGTGTGTAGACGCACACAAGATGTTAGCCGGAAAAACACCGTATCCCCTTCATGTGGGTATTACAGAATCCGGGACGGTGCTTAGCGGCAACATTAAGTCTTCCATTGGTTTGGGAATCATTTTACACGAAGGAATCGGGGATACGATTCGGGTATCTCTGACGGGGGATCCGGTAGAAGAGATCAAGTCTGCAAAACTGATTTTAAGGACACTGGGACTTAGAAAAGGTGGTATTGAGGTGGTCAGCTGCCCTACCTGCGGAAGAACGAAGATCGATCTGATCGGTCTTGCCAATCAGGTTGAAAATATGGTGGCGGACATTCCGCTGGACATTAAGGTGGCAGTGATGGGCTGTGCCGTAAACGGACCCGGGGAAGCCAAGGAGGCAGACATCGGAATTGCAGGCGGTATTGGAGAAGGTTTGCTGATCAAGAAAGGGCAGATCATTAAAAAAGTACCGGAGAGCGAATTGCTGTCCACTCTTCGGGAAGAATTACTCAACTGGAAGGAATCATAGTTTTTACAATGGAGAAAAATTTTGCACAGGTATTTCCTACATGCAAATTGAATAAGAATCTGGATACTCTTTTTTCGGATGTAACGGTGGAAAGAGTGTCCACCAACAAACAGAAGGATTTTTTGAAGATCTATTTACGATCCGATCATCTTTTACCGAGACAGTCCGTGTGCGAGGTGGAAAAAGAGTTAAAGGATCAGCTTTTCCCCAAGATCAACATGACCATAAAGATTTATGAGAAGTTTGATCTGTCTGCCCAGTATACCGTAAAAACTTTACTGGATACTTATAAGGACAGTATGATGGCAGAAATAGCAGGCTATAGCCATATTTTGCACACGGCACTGCGTAAAGCCACTTTTCAGGCAGGGGATGATACCTTGGAACTGGTTTTAGAAGACCGTGTGCCGGTAAGAGAATCAGAAGCAGAACTCTATTCTGTTTTGGAAAAGATCATAGTGGAACGATGCGGTCTTTCCTGCAAGGTTCATATATCCTATAAGGAAGCAGAAGAAAATTCCCACAAACAGGAAGATGAGATCCGTTTACAGAGGGAAGTGGCAGAGATTGCACGAAAAGCCGGTATTTACCGTAAGGATGGAGAAGTGATCGGCGGGGCGGTGCAGAATACATCTGCAGTGCAGAATACATCTGCACTGGCAGCAGAGAAAAGCAATCCCGGTACTACACAAGAGGATGTACCGTGGGATACGGGTGCTTCTGCGCCTTTGAAAGCAAAGGAGCAGAATAAAGTGTCCGGCAGCGGCAATGGCAAAAAGAATGATTTCAAAGCCGGTGCTGATAAAGATAATAGACGTTCCCTCAAGCGTTCGGAACATCCGGACGTGATCTATGGACGTGATTTTGAAGAAGATGCCATCCCGATTGAGGATATTATCGGCGAAATTGGCGAGGTTGTGATCCGTGGTAAGATCATTGCCGTGGATAAGCGGGAGATCCGCAATGAGAAAACCATCTATTTCTTTGACGTAACGGACTTTACGGATACGTTAACGGTAAAGATATTCTTGCGTAATGATCAAGTGGGAGAGGTGGAAGGAGACCTGTCCAAAGGTGCTTTTATCAAATTAAAAGGCAATGCCATGGTGGATAAATTTGATGGAGAACTGACCATTGGTTCCATCGTAGGCATTATGAAAATAAAAGATTTTACCACAAGCCGTATGGATTATAGCGTGCAAAAGAGAGTGGAACTGCACTGTCATACCAAGATGAGCGACATGGATGGGGTTTCTGAGGCAAAGGATATTGTGAAGCGTGCTTACAAATGGGGACACCCGGCGATCGCGATCACGGATCATGGTGTTACACAGTCCTTCCCCGATGCCAATCATGTATGGGAGGATCTTTGGAAAGCAGAAAAGGCAAAGAGAAAGGAAGCGGGGGAGGACAATCCTGACCGCAGTGATTTCTTTAAAGTCATTTATGGCGTGGAAGCGTATATTGTGGATGATTTAAAAGAAATCGTGACCAATGTAAAAAAACAGAGTCTGGACAATACATACGTTGTATTTGATATAGAGACCACCGGTTTTTCCTGTGTCAATAATAAGATCATAGAAATTGGTGGTGTGAAAGTCAAAGACGGACAGATCGTGGATCATTTTTCAAAATTTGTCAATCCGCAGTGCCCGATTCCATATGAGATCGTGAAACTGACTTCCATTACGGACGATCAGGTTATGGATGCGGATGTGATCGAGGATGTGCTGCCGGAATTTTTAGCCTTTTGTGAGGGTTGTGTGCTGGTAGCGCATAACGCTACTTTTGATATGTCCTTTATTGAGGAAAATGCAAGGAGACAAAATCTGCCCTTTGATTTTACCTGTGTGGACACACTGGGGGTATCCCGTGCCTTGTTGACAGAGCAGGCAAAACATACGCTTGATGCTGTGGCGAAGACACTAAAAGTGTCTTTGGAAAATCATCACAGAGCAGTGGATGATGCACAGGCAACGGCGGAGATCTTTATCAAATTACTGGCAATGGTAAAAGAAAAAGGGATTGATACACTGGCGGATATGAACCGTCTGGGAGAGGACAGCCCGGAAGTGATCAGGAAACTTCGTTCTTATCATGCTATCCTGCTTGCTAAAAACAATACCGGACGTGTGAATCTGTATACATTAGTTTCCAAGTCCCATCTGGATTATTTTTACAAGCAGCCCAAGATTCCCAAAAGCGTGTTCATGAAGTACCGTGAGGGAATCATTTTAGGAAGTGCCTGTGAGGCGGGAGAATTGTATCAGGCGATCATTTCCGAACGTTCGGATGCAGAGATTGCCCGGATCGTGGAGTTTTACGATTATCTGGAGATACAGCCGACCGGCAATAATAAATTTATGATCGAATCGGACAGGGTACGCAGTATCAATTCGATTGAAGATATTGAAAATGTAAACCGCTACATCTGTAAACTGGGTGAGCAGTTTAATAAACCGGTTGTGGCAACCTGTGATGTGCATTTTCTGGATCCGGAAGATGAAGTTTACCGAAGGATCATTATGGCGGGAAAAGGATTTAAGGATGCGGATGATCAGGCACCTTTGTATCTGCGTACGACGGAAGAAATGCTGCAGGAGTTTATGTATCTGGGCAGTGAAAAAGCACAGGAAGTGGTCATTACCAATACGAATAAGATTGCCAATATGATCGAGACCATGTCCCCGGTACGCCCGGATAAATGTCCGCCGGTGATTGAGGATAGTGACAAAACGCTGACGGATATCTGTTACAATAAGGCAAGGGAAATGTATGGAGATCCCTTGCCGGATATTGTGGAAAAAAGACTGGAAAAGGAACTGCATTCCATTATCAGCAATGGTTTTGCCGTTATGTATATCATTGCACAGAAACTGGTGTGGAAATCCGTGGAAGACGGTTATCTGGTTGGTTCACGAGGATCGGTCGGATCTTCGTTCGTGGCAACGATGTCGGGAATTACGGAGATCGAGACCATGTCCCCGGTACGCCCGGATAAATGTCCGCCGGTGATTGAGGATAGTGACAAAACGCTGACGGATATCTGTTACAATAAGGCAAGGGAAATGTATGGAGATCCCTTGCCGGATATTGTGGAAAAAAGACTGGAAAAGGAACTGCATTCCATTATCAGCAATGGTTTTGCCGTTATGTATATCATTGCACAGAAACTGGTGTGGAAATCCGTGGAAGACGGTTATCTGGTTGGTTCACGAGGATCGGTCGGATCTTCGTTCGTGGCAACGATGTCGGGAATTACGGAGGTAAATCCGCTCAGCCCGCATTACTATTGTCTTTCCTGTCATTACAATGATTTTTATTCGGATGAGGTAAAAGCCTATGCGGGACGCGCCGGTGTCGATATGCCGGATAAGATCTGTCCGGTTTGTGGGAAACCTTTGAAAAAGGATGGCTTTGATATTCCGTTTGAAACATTCCTTGGATTTAAAGGAGATAAGGAACCGGATATCGACTTAAACTTTTCCGGGGAATACCAGAGTAAGGCGCATAAATACACGGAGGTTATTTTTGGTGCCGGACAGACATTTCGTGCCGGAACCATCGGTACTCTGGCAGACAAGACGGCATATGGCTATATTAAGAATTATTATGAAGAACGCGGAGTTAAAAAGAGAGGATGCGAGATCAATCGTATTGTAGGCGGCTGTGTCGGCATCCGCAGAAGTACGGGACAGCATCCGGGTGGTATCGTAGTACTGCCGGTGGGAGAGGATATCAATTCTTTTACACCCGTACAGCATCCGGCAAATGATATGACAACGGATACGGTCACAACGCATTACGATTATCACTCCATTGACCATAACCTTTTAAAACTGGATATTCTCGGACACGATGATCCGACCATGATCCGTATGTTACAGGATCTTACCGGTTTAGATCCGGTCACAATTCCATTGGATGATAAGGGGGTTATGTCCTTATTCCAGAATACGGATGCACTGGGGATTTCCCCTTCTGATATCGGCGGTACGAAATTAGGGTGCCTCGGCATCCCGGAATTTGGTACGGAATTTGCCATGCAGATGTTGATTGACACCCAACCGCAGGCATTCTCGGATCTGGTTCGAATTGCCGGACTTTCCCATGGTACGGACGTATGGCTTGGCAATGCCCAGGTGCTCATTCAGGAAAAAAAGGCTACGATTGCAACGGCAATCTGTACCCGAGATGATATCATGGTGTACCTGATCAGTATGGGCGTGGAAAGTTCCCTTGCCTTTACAATCATGGAAAGTGTCCGTAAGGGAAAAGGACTCAAACCGGAATGGGAAGAAGCCATGAAAGCGGCAAATGTACCGGACTGGTATATCTGGTCCTGTAAAAAGATCAAGTATATGTTCCCCAAGGCGCATGCGGCAGCATACGTTATGATGGCATGGCGTATTGCATACTGTAAGATCAATTATCCGTTAGCATTTTATGCGGCATTTTTCAGCATCCGTGCATCGGGCTTTTCCTATGAACTGATGTGTCAGGGCAGGGAGCATTTAGAAGCCGTCATGGCAGATTATAAAAAGCGTGGTGACAGTCTTTCACCCAAGGAACAGGGTTCCTTAAAAGATATGAAACTGGTGCAGGAAATGTACGCCAGAGGCTATGATTTTGTTCCCATTGATATCTTCAAAGCACATTCCCGCAATTTCCAGATCATGGATGGAAAACTAATGCCGTCTTTAAGCAGTATTGACGGACTGGGTGAAAAAGCAGCGGATGCGATCGTGGAAGCGGCAAAAGACGGCCCCTTCCTTTCTAAGGATGATTTCCGCATGCGTACCAAGGTATCCAAAACAGTCATCGAACTGATGTCATCCCTAAACCTGTTTGGAGACATACCGGAATCCAACCAGATCAGTTTGTTTGACTTTGCAATCTAAGATAATTGAGGCAGAATATAAAAAGGAGAAGTTAAAACATGAATAAATTTTTAGATGAACTGGCATCGGCTGCGCCGGTACCGGGCGGCGGAGGTGCCAGTGCACTGATCGGAGCCATCAGTGCCGCTCTTTGCAGTATGGTGGCAAATCTGACAACGGGAAAGAAAAAATATGCACAGTATCAGGAGCGGATCGACGAACTGATTCCGATTCTGGATCTGCTTCGGGAAAAGTTGCTGGAAGATATCAAACTGGATGCGGATGCTTTCTATCCCCTGTCACAGGCATATTCCATTCCCAAGGATGCACCTGATCGGGATATTGTAATGGAAGAAGCATTGCTTACAGCGACAAAGGCACCGATGAAGATCATGGAAGATGTTACCCTGTTAGTGCCTGTATTAGAGGAATTGGAAGTGATGGGTTCCCGTCTTGCCATAAGTGACGTGGCTGTGGCAGCAGCTGCCTGCAGTGCGGCACTGAAGGGAGCGGTCATGAATATCTATATCAACACCCGTTCCATGAAGGATCAGACAGTGGCGGAAAACATGAATCAAAAGGCAAAAACTATGCTAAGTGACGGGACAAAGCGTTGTGACGCAGTATACAATAAAATAACGGAAGGATTGGTGTAGCATGCAGGAATTGAGAGGACTGCCCGTTGCGGGTAAGATGGCGCAGGAAGCGGCAACAATGACGGAACGTTTAAACGAAAGGGGCATCTTTCCCAAACTGGCGGTAGTTCGTGTGGGAGAAAGAGAAGATGACCTTTCTTATGAGAGAGGATTAAAAAAGAAATTTGAGAAGGCGGGAGCACTTGTTGAGACAGTCGTATTTGCTCCTGATGTAACGCAGGAAGAACTGGAAGAGGGAATCAAGAAATTAAATGCTGATTTAACAGTGCATGGCATCCTGGTTTTTCGACCGCTTCCAAAGCATCTGGACGAAGATGTGATCAAAGAACTGGTGGACCCGAAAAAGGACGTGGACTGTATGGGAAGCGTAAACAATGCCCATGTTTTTGCGCAGGATGGAAAAGGACATGCGCCCTGTACACCGCAGGCAGTGATGGAGATGCTGGATTTTTATGAATACGATCTGACCGGAAAAAAGGCAGTGGTTGTAGGACGTAGCATGGTGGTGGGAAAACCGCTTGCCCAGATGCTGCTTAAGAAAAATGCAACCGTTACAATCTGTCATACCAAAACTGCGGATCTGCAAAAAGAAGTGCAGCAGGCGGATTTTGTATTTGCGGCAGCAGGCGTGGCAAAAATGTTAGATGCTTCCTACATCAGGGAGGGACAGGTCGTGATCGATGTCGGAATTAATGTCCTGGATGGAAAACTCTGCGGTGACGTGGATTATGAATCCATTCAGAATCTGGCACGGGCGGCAACACCGGTTCCCGGAGGGGTTGGCAGCGTAACTACTTCCGTTTTGTTAAAGCATGTATTGGAGTCAGCATCGCAAATATAAAAGGTATAGGAAAGAAATCTTTCGGCTATAATACAATAAACGAAGAACATTTGGAAAGGATAGAAGATTATGGCAAACAAGTATGCAGGCACAAAAACGGAAAAAAACTTATGGGAGGCATTTGCTGGGGAATCCCAGGCAAGAAATAAATATACTTACTATGCTTCCGTAGCCAGGAAGGCAGGTTATGAGCAGATTGCATCTCTGTTTTTAAAAACGGCGGAAAATGAAAAAGAACATGCAAAATTGTGGTTTAAGGCATTGGGAGAACTTGGAACAACACAACAGAACCTGTATCATGCGGCAGAAGGTGAGAATTACGAATGGACGGATATGTACGACCGCATGGCAAAAGAAGCCGATGAGGAAGGTTTCCATGAACTGGCTAAACAGTTCCGTGGTGTGGCAGCGATCGAAAAGGAACATGAGGAAAGATATCGTGCCCTTCTTAACAATGTTGAGACCAAACAGGTATTTGAAAAGAGCGGCGTACAGGTATGGGAATGCCGTAACTGCGGTCATATCGTGGTAGGAACCTCTGCTCCGGAGGTATGTCCGGTATGTAATCATCCACAGGCATATTTTGAAATCAGACAGCAGAATTATTAAAAGGATGCGCTTTTAGGGCAAAAACAGTTGTTTTTTTTCCTGAAAAACGGTATAATGTGACACTATCTGGATGGTTGGAGGAAACGGACATGAAACCGGTTATTGGATTAATCCCGCTTTACGATGATGAAAAAGAAAGTTACTGGATGTTGCCGGGATATATGCAATTACTGGAATTGTGCGGTGCGCTCCCCATTATGCTGCCCCTCACGAATGACAAAAGTGCTTTGGAACAGGCATTTTCCCTTTGTGACGGACTTTTATTAACAGGCGGGCATGATGTGGATCCCCATATTTATGGGAAGGAAGCATCCGATCAGTGCGGTGTTTTGTGTACTGTCCGGGATGAGATGGAAAGTATTCTTTTTGAAATGGCATTACGGAATGATAAACCCGTTTTAGGCATCTGCCGCGGGATTCAGTTTATGAACGCTTATCTTGGCGGAACCCTGTATCAGGATCTGGATACGGAATATCGGGGAGTTTCATCCTGTGTGGATCATCATATGGCACCACCGTATGACAGGGCGGTTCACAAGGTGATGGTAAAGGAAGAAACCATGCTTGCGGATCTGATCGGCGCAGGGGAACATGGCGTGAACAGTTATCATCATCAGGCGATTAAGGATGTTGCGGACTGCGTGGAGATTATGGCGGTTTCGGAAGATGGAATTCCGGAGGCACTTTGGGTAAAGAATAAACGTTTTATGCTGGGAGTTCAGTGGCATCCGGAGTTTTCCTATACTGTTAATCCGGACAGCCAAAAGATTGCACAGGCATTTGTGGATGCGGCAGGCAACATATAAAGCGGTTGTTTCCTCGGTTTTACGGAATATTCAAAACGGTAAATCACAGCCATAGGCTGTTGATCAATAGACAAATACAAGATAAAAAGGAGAGAGTATTATGAAAAAGAGAACATTGGCACTTATTTTGACAGCGGTAATGGCACTGGGTCTTGCCGGATGCGGAAACAGCGGTGCGGCAGATTCTGCAGCAGATGCGGCTTCTACGGACGGATCTTCTAAAAAGTGGGTTATTGCAACCGATACTTCTTTTAAACCATTCGAATATACGGATGCGAACGGCAACTTTGTTGGAATCGATATGGACATTTTAGATGCTATCGCAAAAGATCAGGGATTTGACTACGAAGTACAGTCTCTTGGATGGGATGCTTCCATTGCAGCATGTCAGGCAGGCCAGGCAGACGGTATGATTGCAGGTGCATCCATTACAGAAGAACGTAAAGAATCCGGATGGATTTTTTCTGATGGTTACTACGATGCAGATCAGTGTATGGCAGTAGAATCTTCTTCTGCTATCGCAGGATTTGAGGATCTTGCCGGTTTATCCGTTGCGGTTAAGACAGGTACCATGAGTGCATCATATGCAGAAAGTCTGGCAACAGATTATGATTTCACGGTAACGTATTTTGAAGATTCACCCACTATGTATCAGGCAGTTATCGGTGGTCAGGTAGCAGCTGTATTTGATGACAGACCAATCATGGCTGCCAATATCAAGGACGGCGATCTTGCCATGAAACTGGTGGACGGTACGGGTAATGAACCGGCACAGTATGGTTTTGCAATCTTTAATGCAGATAATCAGGAATTAGTAGATATGTTCAATGCGGGTCTTAAAAACATCAAGGCAGACGGAACTTATGATGAGATCATTGCAAAATATCTTGGTGAATAAGAACGGTCCGGATTATCGGAGGGAAAGAACCGTAAAATAATCATCAGCCAGGCGGGAAGTACTTGCCCGTCTGGCTGTTTTTATGATAGGATGTATCTGTAAAAATCGGATGGAAAGGAAACCGTTATGATAAAAATTTTGACAGTATACGGCGGAATGCTTCTTACGGCGATGGGAAGAACTCTGTTATTAGCATTACTCGGGTTGTTTTTTGCCTGTATCATAGGCTTGATTTTTGGACTGCTTGGAGTTATTAAAAACAGGGCATGTAATATCGTTGCACAGATTTTTGTGGATGTGATTCGTGGAGTTCCCATGATCGTACTGGCATTCTTTGTTTATTTTGGTATCCCCTATTTATTTAATACCATTATAGGCGGATTCTCAATCACACTTACTGCATTACAGGCCGGTACGGTCTGCCTTGCCTTAAACTGTGGTGCTTACATGGCAGAGATTATTCGTGCCGGGATTCAGTCCGTGGATGTGGGACAGATGGAAGCAGCCCGTTCGCTTGGACTTTCCTATGCAACATCCATGAGAAAGGTTGTGCTCCCGCAGGCGATTCGTACGATGATCCCCACCTTTATCAACCAGTTTATTATTACATTAAAAGATACGTCGATTCTCTCCGTTATCGGTTTCCCGGAACTGGTTAATACCGCCAAAAATGTACAGGCAAATACCTTTATGGCATTCCAGACATGGGCAATCGTGGGGGTTATGTATCTGATCGTCATTACCATCCTTTCAAGATGTGCAAAGGTTGTAGAAAGGAGATTAAATGTTGGACGCTAACAAAAACGTAAAGATTCATGTGGAGCATCTGAAAAAGAATTTCGGGGCTTTAGAAGTGTTAAAAGATATTTCGACGGACATCTACGAAGGAGAAGTGGTTGTTGTGATCGGACCATCCGGTTCGGGTAAATCCACTTTCTTACGTTGTCTGAATCGTTTAGAAGAGGTTTCTTCCGGAACGGTTATTGTGGATGGTACGGACATTACCAAAAAGAAGGTCAATATCAATAAAGTAAGAGAAGATATCGGAATGGTATTTCAGCATTTCAATCTTTTCCAGAATCTGAATATCATTGACAATCTTATGCTTGCTCCTACGCAGCTTAAAAAATGTTCCAAAGAAGAAGCCAAAAAGCGTGCCATGGATATGCTTGCCAAGGTAGGGCTTGCAGAAAAAGCAGAGAGTTATCCAAGCCAGTTATCCGGAGGACAAAAGCAGCGTGTGGCAATTGCAAGAGCACTTTGTATGCAGCCCGACATCATGCTTTTTGATGAGCCGACTTCTGCTTTGGACCCGGAAATGGTCGGAGAAGTATTGCAGGTTATGAAAGATCTGGCGGCGGATGGCATGACCATGGTTATTGTGACACACGAAATGGGATTTGCAAGAGAAGTGGCAGACAGAGTGTTATTTATGGATGGCGGTTATATCGTAGAAGAAGGAACTCCGCAGGAAGTATTGCTCAATCCGAAGGAGCCAAGAACCATAGATTTCTTAAATAAGGTATTATAGGAGAAGGCCTATGAAAAAGATAATTACGATCAGCCGGGAATTTGGCGCCGGCGGCGGACAGATCGGCAAAGCAGTAGCACAGAGGCTTGGTTATTATTACCTGGACAAGGATATGATCATTCGTTCCGCCATGGAGTCTTCGAGCCTGACAGCCGCTGATTTCAGGACATATGATGAAAAAGTGCCCTTTGATTTTGGATTCGGACAGAGTTTGTTTGATTTTTACAACAAACCCCTGAATGAACGCCTTTTTGCCGCACAACGCGAGGCAATATTAAAAGCGGGCGAAAAGGGAAATTGTGTGATTGTAGGACGGAATGCCAACGTGATCTTAAAAGAATTTGATTATTCTTTACATGTATTTGTGGCTGCAACCCAGTATTTCCGCCTTCAGAATCTGAAAAGTAAAATGCCGGATTATTCCGAAAGCAAGATTTTGGAAGAAATGAAATCCGTGGACAAAACCAGAAGAAAGTATTGCACCTATTATACCAATACGGAATTTGGGCATGCGGATTATTATGATCTCACACTCAAAAGTTCTACGCTGGGAATTGACACCTGCGTGGATATTATCTGCAATATTGCAAGTGAGAATGAATAAAGGAGAATACATAGCATGAAACTTGGAATCGTAATATGCGAGCCTATTTCATATAAGTTGTTATAACTCCTTAAATGGC
>CAYLSH010000052.1:0-13730 GCA_964386235.1 uncultured Lachnospiraceae bacterium
CTCCTGATACTATTTCAAAAATTGTTGAAAAAAAAGAAGATATCCCTTTTGGGTTATCCTCTTTTGTAAGTGTTTCTTTATTCTTGTGGGGGTGCAAAATTTTTGCCTGCCAGATTGGCAAAACGCGTGAATTTTGCCATCCATGCCAACTCCACGGTTCCGACCGGACCATTACGCTGCTTGCCTATGATGATCTCTGCCACACCCGGTTTCTCTGTGTCCTTGTTGTAATAATCATCACGATAAATAAACATGATCACGTCCGCATCCTGCTCGATGGCACCGGATTCACGAAGATCGGACATCATCGGGCGTTTATCCGGCCTCTGTTCCACCGAACGGTTTAACTGCGACAATGCAAGCACCGGTACGTTCATCTCACGTGCCAGCGCCTTCAGGGAACGGGAGATCTCGGAAATCTCCTGTTGTCTGGATTCGCCCTTTCCGCCACCGCTCATCAACTGTAAATAGTCAATGATGATCATATCGAGTCCCTGTTCGAGTTTAAACTTTCTGCATTTGGAACGCATCTCCTGAATCGAAATACCGGGGGTATCATCTATAATCAGTTTTGAGCCACCAATCACCCCCGCAGACTCAACCAGTTTTTCCCATTCGCTTTCATCCAGTTTTCCGTTACGAAGATGTTGTGCATCCACGCTGGACTCCAGCGAAAACATACGGTTAACCAACTGCTCCTTTGACATTTCCAGCGAAAAGATTGCCACGGATTTGTTCGATTTAAATGCCGCATATTGTGCAATATTCAAAACAAAAGCTGTTTTACCCATGGAAGGACGCGCCGCAATCAGAACAAGATCTGCCGGTTGCATACCGGATGTCATTACATCAAGATCAAAAAATCCTGTTGCCACACCGGTAACACTTCCCGTATTCTTAGAAGCCGCTTCAATACGCTGCAATGCGTTCATGACGATCTTACGGATCGGCACATTTTCCCCGGAATTACGGCGTTGCACCAGATCAAAAACCTTTTTTTCCGTATCTTCCAGGATTACTTCCAGGCTTTCTTTTCCGGCATAACAATCATTCTCTATCTCACCAACTGTCCGGATCAATTTGCGAAGTGTCGATTTCTCTGCCACAATTCTGGCATAATATCGCACATTTGCAGACGTTGGCACTGCCGTGATAATATCACGGATAAACTCTAAACTACTCACTTCCGGCGGAACATCTTTTTCCTTCAGCCTGTCCTGCAGCGTTACCAGATCAACCGGTTTTCCTTCATCATTCAGTTCTACCATGGCTTCAAATATTACGCCATACTGTTTGTTGTAAAAATCCTCCGGAAGAATCAGTTCGGAGGCAATCGTAATCGCTTCGCGGTCCAAAATCATGGAACCGATTACCGATTGTTCTGCTTCAATACTATGAGGCAAAACTCTTTTTAGCAATGCTTCTTCTGCTGCCATCTTATTTTTCCACTACCTTTACCTTAAGAGTCCCTGTTACCTTCGGATGAAGTTTTACTTTTACTTCATATACACCAAAATTCTTAATGCTTTCTGTCATCTGTATCTTTTTCTTCTCAATCTCAACGCCGCACTGCTCTTTGTATGCCTGTGCAATTTCTTTGGAAGATACGGAACCAAATGTCTTGCCGCCTTCCCCTGCTTTAATGGAAACAACCACTTCTTTGGATTCTAATTCTTTGGCAAACTGCTGCGCCGATTCCAACTGTTCCTGCGCTACTTTTTCCTGATTATTTTTCTGTAGTTTTAAATTATTAAGGTTGTCCGCAGTTGCTGCAACTGCCATCTTTTTGGGAAGCAGGAAATTTCTTGCATACCCATCATTGGCTTCTAAAATATCACCTTTTTTTCCTACCGATTTTACGTCCTGTAACAAAATTACTTTCATCTTAATCTAACTCTCCTTCTTCCAGCATTTTATCCAAAGTGTCCTTAATTGCTCTGGTTGCATCTTCAATGGAAATTCCCTCCATCTGACAACCGGCAACATTCATATGTCCACCACCGCCTAAGCGTTCCATGATTACCTGGACATTCACTTCGTCAATGGAGCGGGCACTGACATAAATCAGTCCCTGGTATTCTGTCAATACAAAGCTTGCTTTTATCCCCCTGATATTAAGCAACTCATTGGCTGCCTGCGCCGCTACGATCGTAGGGCTTTGCAATCCCTCTGCCGTAGAGGTGGAAATAGCATAGCAGCTGCGATATACTTCCGCCTGACTAACGGTATCTGCTTTTGCCTTGTATTCTGCCGCGTCATCGCGGAATAGTTTACGGACTCTTGTTACATCCGCACCTGCTCTTCTTAAATAAGCTGCTGCTTCAAATGTACGCACACCTGTTTTTGTCATAAAATTGTTCGTATCAATCATAATACCGGAATATAAGCAGTCTGCCTCTCCCGATTTCACCTTGATACCGTCACTGATATACTGCAAAATTTCCGTTACCATTTCGCATGCAGAAGACGCATATGGCTCCACATAGGATAAGGTAGCGTTTTCAATGGTCTCCAGTCCCTGTCTGTGGTGATCCAAAACCACGATGGATTTACAGATCTTAAGAAGTTCCGGACATTCGGTAATACTTGGTTTGTTGACATCCACTATGACAAGTACCGTTCCTGCTCCGGCAAGACTCTTCGCATGTTCACCGGACACCAGCATATCCTCTTCATAATCATCATTAATAAACAAATCCCTGAGAGGCTGCACGGATGTGGTCACGTCATTTAATACAATGTGGGCTTTACGATCCAGTTCCTTGGCAATGCGGTAAATACCAACCGCTGCACCAAAACTGTCCACATCGGCAATCCGGTGTCCCATAATGATAACACGGTCCTTGCTTGTAATAATCTCGCGCAGGGCATGCGCTTTTACTCTTGCTTTGACCCTTGTGTTTTTCTCTACCTGCTGACTCTTGCCACCATAATAAGTAACCTGATCCGTGGTTTTTACGACTGCCTGGTCACCACCACGCCCCAATGCAAGATCGATTGCGGTTCTTGCAAATTCGTAATTCTGAAGGTAGGTCAGTCCATCCAGACCGATACCCATACTGATGGTTACCGCCATTTCATTACCAATGTTAACCGTCTTGACTTCTTCCAATAAATCGAATTTATTCTCCTGCAACTGCATCAGGGAACGCTTTCTAAGAATAATCAGGTACTTGTCCTTTTCGATTTTCTTGGAAATACCATCCAATGCGGCAATATATTTATTAATCTTTCGCTCAATTAACGCAG
The DNA here is from genome assembly GCA_964386235.1 of uncultured Lachnospiraceae bacterium. Classification (GTDB taxonomy): domain Bacteria; phylum Bacillota; class Clostridia; order Lachnospirales; family Lachnospiraceae; genus RGIG8767. Next base: position 3,250 of record CAYLSH010000052.1, read on the forward strand.
TTAGAAGAGACCGGCGGACTTCTTCCACACTCTCAAGTGCTTCGTCATAATTATCCAGATATAATAAGCCGACCACAAGGGACTGCGCATCATTTTCCCTAAGAGCAATCTTTAATGCTGTCTCATCAAATAAATAAACTGCTATAAGATAGCCATTATATCCTTCCGGGCTGATAATATCGCTGTTCTGTGCCATCTCTTTTAAGGATACTTTTCTGCATTTTGCCAGAAATTCCCTGCCTTCATAGGAAACCTCAACCTCGGTCTGTTCCTCTTCTGAGGGCAGTTTATCCCGGGTTAACTCCGGAATCAAAGCAGAAATGGTCTTCCGATAGCCCTTTCCCTTATGTACGATCTGTTCAAATGCCTTGTTGGTCCAGAATACTTTTCCCGAATCATCTAAAAGCACATAGGGTATCTCCAGTTCCCTAAGCAGCTGCCTCTGTATCTGACCGTATTCTGTCGCAAAACTGATCAGCTCATTCATAATAATCGGTTTATTATTGCGGGAAAAGAAAAAAAGTATCAGAAAATAGAACACAGTAAATGCTGTCATAACAAGCGCGGACTGAATATCCAGACACCATACTGCCAGATCTACCGAACAAAGGAGAATGCCCAAATATACCGATATGGAAATGTATGATTTCAGCACTCCTTTTAATTTTATCTTACTTTTCATGATAAACTCCTATCTGAATCTAACGTAACCTCTAAAGCTATTAAGACTATCCTAACCCATACCTTGATATTATAGCAGAAAGTCCCCCCAAATTCTACATCTAGATCATGTGGTACATCGCGCATTACGGGAATATCTTGTCTATTTTGACAATTTGTCCCTTTGTACTACATCTTATATGAAATTCATGCTGCCTAAAAAGATCTCCTGAAAATCCTTTTCATTGGCAAGATAGATTTCCTTGCAGATACTCTTTATTTCACCAAGTTCATCCGGGGTTATCCGGGCATTTACGATTTCCTTTGTTCCCAGCAGTGATGCATTGCCGACGGCTTTTATCTTTCCGGCAAATGCTCTCGGAATCATGCCAATTCCAATCGCTTTTTCCACATTCAGATAATATCCAAAGCCCCCTGCCAGATAAACCTGTTCTATCTGTTCGGGTGTGATCTGTGCCTTTTGCATTAGCATAGCAATTGCTGAATATACCGCCGCCTTCGCAAGCTGTATCTGTCGGATATCCTCTTGGGTAATCCTTAACCTTCCGACCGGATAGCCCTTTTCAAAATATTCATCCTCTAAAAGCCCCGTTTCATCCATCAGATCATTCCTGCGCAATTCATAAACCGCTTCCAGAATACCGGATCCGCAAAAACCAATCGGCTTTTGATCTCCAATAACGCGAAGAGCCTGTTCTCCGTTTTCTATACAGATTCCGCTGACAGCGCCCTCTATGCTTCCCACACCACAGGAAATATTTGCCGCCTCAAATGCCGGACCTGCCGGTGCCGATGTCACATATATTGTACCCCTGCCATTCCATAATGCCATTTCCGCATTGGTTCCCAGATCTATGAACAGAGTCGCCTTCTTTTCATGCAAGATCTTTACAGATGCCAGCCCCGCTAAAATATCGCCCCCAACGTATGCCGATATTCCTTCTGTCACACGCACGGGTATCTCTTTTTCCAGAAGATTCAATACCAGTGTATCCGTCCTGACAGGATCAAGCGTTACCGGTGTAAAGGGATGTTTCCCCAATCCTTCACAGGAATAACCCATAAGCAGATGAACCATGGGTGTATTGGCACTGATTGCCATTTCCTCTATCTCCTCGGGATCCCTTCCTTCCATTAATACCGCAATATCCTTCTTCATCTGCTGACACAGGGTATTTTTTAGAAGATCTTTTCTCCCATTATTGGACTGTTCCATACGGCTGACTACATCCGAGCCGAACACACGCTGCGAATTTGCAGATGCAACCGTTTTAATCGTCTCATTCGTGCATACATCATACAATTCATAAACGATCGTTGTGGTTCCCAGATCAATCCCGATTTTGTATACACTCTTCTTAGGATCCGCCTTTTTTGCAGAAAGAGTATTGTTTTCATCAGCCGGATTTTTCTCCCCGCATCCGGTTAGCACCGTGAACCTTTCCTCCGGTACCAAAACAGTACAGTCTTCCTGTAGATACGCCTGACAGGCAAGCCGCCAGCCATCCTGTATTTCCGTATCCGAAAAAACCTCCCTGTCTTTTAGAGAGGGAGGCAGACTTCCTTTCAGGACCTTTACCCTGCACGCCCTACAGCATCCTTTTCCCGCACAGGGAGCAGACAATTGCATCCCCTCCTGCAGCAAAAGTTCATAAAGCGTTTGTCCGCTATTGTTTTTTTCTACAAATCTGACCGTTACTTTCACTCTTTATTCCTGCTCCAAAAAACTAACCCCGTTCGATTTAAGGCAACCATAACCGCAGGAATCACGATCAATTGGACCAGAATGCCCGGCAGCGCATTGATAAACGCTCCCATCACAAATCCCTGCAAAGTATATTCCGTATACCCCACGCCGATCAGTACCAACTGTACCAGGGCTTTCACAATGCGACCTGCGATCATTGCCAAAAACAGACTTTTGTATAAGGCACGGATACACTTCCATTTTGAGCGGCCGTACAACGCTCCTGTTACGATTCCGTATGTCATTAATTCAAATGCCATTACCACTGCATTCGGATAAAAGAACGGTGTTCCGAAGGTCACGCTCCTTAAAAGCGGTGTCACAAATCCCACTGCAGCACCATATTTCCATCCACAGATCAGACCGCATAACATAACCGGAATATGCATGGGCAGCATCATTTTACCAATCTGAGGAATCTGTCCTGTTAAGAACGGAAGTACCATCCCCAATGCCAGAAACATTGCTGACAGGGCAAGATTTTTTACACTCTGATTTTTCATTCGTTTATCTCCATATATTCTTTACGATATCTATGTTATAGTAAACTACTACCGTATCCATTATAATAAAAAAGAGTCTGCAATGCAATTTTTCTTACCTTGCAAACTCTCTTTTTTATTCTGTCATTTTTATTCTGCAAACAAAGCAGTGGACAGATAACGATCCCCTGAGTCCGGCAACAGAACTACGATGTTCTTTCCCTTATTCTCCGGTCTCTTTGCCAAATCAGCTGCCGCTTTTAATGCAGCACCGGAGGAAATACCGACTAAGATTCCCTCTGCCCGTGCAAAGGTTCTTCCATAAGCAAACGCATCCTCGTTGCTGACCGTTATGATCTCATCGCAAATATTTACGTCCATGATCTTTGGCACAAATCCGGCACCGATTCCCTGAATCTTGTGTGGTCCTGCCGTACCTTTCGACAAGACCGGGCTGCTTTCCGGTTCTACTGCCACGATCTTTACATCGGGCTTCTGTTCCTTTAAATATCTTCCTGTCCCGGTGACGGTTCCACCGGTTCCGACTCCAGCTACAAAGATATCCACTTTTTTATCCGTCTGTTCCCATATCTCAGGACCCGTTGTTTTGTAATGGGCATCCGCATTTGCCTGATTGTCAAACTGGCCTAAGATCACGGCTCCTTCGATCTCATTTTTTAATTCTTCCGCTTTTGCGATCGCACCTTTCATTCCCTTTGCGCCCTCTGTTAAAACCAATTCCGCACCATATGCTTTTAAAAGGTTACGTCGTTCCACACTCATGGTATCCGGCAGTGTCAGGATTGCACGATATCCTCTTATCGCCGCTACGGACGCAATGCCGATTCCGGTGTTTCCACTGGTTGGTTCAATGATCGTAGCACCTTCTTTTAAAATGCCGCTTTCCTCTGCTGCCTTGATCATGGCAAATGCAGCGCGGTCCTTTACCGATCCCGTCGGATTCAGGTATTCTAATTTTGCATACACGGATGCCTCCTCAATCTGCTGTGCTTTAGAAAAATTGTTCAACTTTAATAACGGCGTGTTTCCAATCAATTCTACTGCATTTTCAACTACTTTACTCATAACTTTTCTCACTTTCTATTCTTTTTATTATTTTATTTGCAAAAAAATAGCAGTTACCACTATGGCACCTGCTTCTAAACTACTCTTCTAGGTATCATAATGCATCCGAAATTAAGCCATATTTTTACATACAACCCGACCACAACACATCATCATACACATGTATCCATATCTCCCTGCCAATTTCTTCTCCATTATTTTACTCTCCTCTCTATTTCCTACTTGTTTGGTAGGAATTATTTTTCTATACTATAATCCCATTATTTTCATCTGTCAATCATTTTTTCCCAATTTTTTCAATTTTTTTCTTTATCCCTGTTATTCTAAAGAAAAAGGATGAAATATACTGCAACCTCTGATACAATAGAATAGTAAAAGGAGGATTAAATCATGGTAGTATTTTTAACCAGCAGTTTTATTCCCTTTCAGTCAATGGAAGAATATGTTCCAACGCCCATAGATGAATCCAACGGTTTTGGAGACAACCTCAGAAAATACTGGAAAGAACATGCCCATGTTCTTGTATTTGCATGCGACCCATCCGATACAAAGGCAACCACGCACACCTCCATGGAACTGCAGAATGCATTTACTCTTTCCGGCTTTTCGATTGAAGAGATTCGTGGCTTTGACAATCAATACATTCTTAATTATTCCCTCGCCCATTCCTCACAGGCAAAAGATTCTGAGTCCGATGAAATTGCACGTGGTGCAATGGCACGTAGTGCCATGAAGGAAGCTCTTGAATGGGCGGATGTCCTTTTCCTTTCCGGTGGACATGCCCCCACGGAGAACCAATTTATGAAAAAATGCGGTTTACAGGAATTGCTTTCCGATACCCGTATTTTTGACGGCATCCTGATCGGTATCAGTGCAGGAAGTGTAAATGCTGCCAAAGAGGTTTATCTGATTCCGGAACTTCCCGGTGAAAGTGTGAAGCCGGATTTTGTACGTTTTACCGATGGGCTGGGACTAACCGGTCTGAATATGGTTCCCCATTTTCAATATACCCGTACACTTTCTCTTGACGGCAAGGATCTGGTCGGTGAGATTATTGCTGCCGACAGTTACAACCGCAGATTTTATCTGATAGAAGACGGCAGTTATTTCATGATCCGCAATGGTATTACCGAATTTTTCGGACAGGGTTTGGTCATGGAAAATGGGCTGACCCATCCACTGGCAGAGGGTGTTATCAATTTTGATAATCAGCGATTCCACCAGGCGTATCCTACCCTTTTAGACGCCTGTGCATCGGACACCTATAGCTGGATTCTGGAGTTTCATGCCGGGAGCGGCCGGATCAATTTCTTCCATATAAGCAGTTTTTTTCTATCAGCCGGAATTATTCCGATACACCTTGATACAATTGATGAGTTAAATCAATTATTTGCGGATAAACTAGTCGTTTTTGACGAAAAAGAATCCTACCTTGAACAGGTTCGGGTTCCCATCATCCTTAACGAGTTGAAAACAAAGGGAAGTTTTGCACGTACCGTGCATATAGATACCCAGATTGGAATTTTGGCGGAAAATCTCCGGATTCTTCCGTTGCCCAATGACCCGGATCGTTTTTTGGTAACTCTTGCCGATATTTCCGAGATTCTGGATCACGACTGGATGACGGACGAATACTCCCGTTCCGGTTTCCTTTCCCGGACAAAACAATTCCTTTCACAGGACAATTATCAGAATAATTATGCTATTGTTTATGCGAATATAAAGGGATTCAAAGCCGTCAATGATCTTCTTGGTACGCAAAGTGGGGACCGGGTGATCTTTTTTGAACGTGACACCCTGATGCAGGAACTTCATCCTGTGCTGATCGGCCGGCTGGAAAGTGACCATTTTGCACTTCTTACAGAAATCGGGAATATTACTCCCGATAGTATGAACCGGGTATGCTATCAGTGTTACACAGAAGGCACCAAACAGCTTCCAATCTTGATTCGCTGTGGTATTTACGAGATTAAAGATCCTTCTGAAAGCATTCCCCATATGCTCGATCAGGCAAAACTGGCAGAAAAATCCATCATTACCGACCGCGGTGTTCCTTATGCAATCTGTAACGAAAAGATGAGCAGGGATTATTTTAACCGACAGGTTTTGCTTTCTGAAATTGATACCGCTTTTGAAAAAGAAGAATTTATTCCTTACTACCAGCCGATCGTGGACGCCAAAACACTGAACATTGTCAGTGCAGAAGCCCTGATTCGCTGGAATCATTCCACAAAGGGCATGATTTCCCCCGGTCAGTTCATTCCCATTTTGGAAAAAGAAGGATTGATTACAAGAATTGACACCTTTATGGTAAACCGCATCCTTGATTTTAACACCGGGCGTCTGAAACAAGGAAAATGTGTACTTCCCTGTGCGGTCAATCTGTCCCGTGTTGATTTCTACGATACAAAACTAATGGATATGTTCCGTCGTAAAATAGGAAACATTGAAAATGTACATAATATGCTCAAATTGGAAGTAACCGAATCGGCGTATGCGGTTTTAGAATCCGACGCCCTTGCTTTTCTGGAGGAAATGCGACGTCTGCGTCTCTCTTTGCTTTTAGACGATTTTGGCAGTGGAATGTCTTCTCTTTCCACTTTGGAAAGCCTTGCCTTTGATACTGTCAAACTCGATATGGGATTCATCGCCAAAATAGGAAAAAGTACAAAGGCAGAAGCGATTATCAGACACACCATCGGTATGTCCCACGACATGGGCTCCAAGGTAATTGCAGAAGGTGTTGAACACAAAGAGCAACTGCAATTTTTGCAATCCGTTGGCTGCGACATGATCCAGGGATACTATTTTTACAAACCCATGCCGGAAGACGAATTTATCAAACTACTGCCTTAAGATAAAAAGAGTTCTTCGGTTTTCGTCTCCATACTCTCTACAAATATAAGGGATTCCAGCCGGCAGATCATATATCCGCCGGGAGAAATCCCTTTTTTGACGTCATAATAATAGGAAACATGGATTTTTGATTTTATGCAATAAATAACACACCAAGCGTTCCGGGGCCACAGTGGGATGAAATTACTCCCCCCGCCCTTGTTATCAATATCTCATCAAAATAGCCCAGACCTTCCAGATACTGTCTGATATTCTCTATAATCTCCGGCGTACATCCGGAATGCGTGATAAATACCCGGTCTTTTCTTGCCTTCAGAATATCCTCTTCCATATCTTTTACATAGTCAATGAGTACGGCTTCCATTTTGCCACGATATTTCTTTGTCGGATGCATCGCACCGTCCTCTACTACGATCTTCGGATGCAGTTTTAACATGCCTCCGGCAAGAGCCGCAACACTGCTGCACCTGCCTCCTCTGTGAAGATAGGTAAGTGTATCCACCACAAAACTGGAGCGTACTCTCGGCTTCAGTTCTTCTATCTTTCCGACGATCTCAGCTCTACCAGCTCCATTTTTCGCCATAAGAGCCGCCTCGATAATAAGAAGCCCGATTCCGGTGGACAGGTTTGAGGACTCGATCACATCCACTCTGTCCTTCACTCCCAGTTCATCCGCTGCCATGCGAAAAACATTGGCCGTTGTTGACATCTTTTCGGATATTGTAAAAATAATCAGTTCATCTTCCGTTCCCTCAATCGGTCGAATCGCATCCTGCGCATCCTCAAAACCGACCGCTGAAGTTTTTGGTGTGGTGTCGTTTCTATCCGACCACTCATAAATCTCATCCGGCGTAATATCGTAACCGTCCCTGTATTCTTTGTCCTCTAAAACAATATGCAGTGGAATAATACATATCCCATACCTCTCGACCAGTTCCTTTGATAAATCACAAGTACTGTCCGCAGCAATCCTAATCATAATCCTCTTCTCCTTTTCTTCTGACTATGTAAAGTTCACCCTTCGATGTTCTGATAAAGTATCAGGCTATGACTTGTTTCCTTTAATCTATATCAATCCCAGATTTTTTGCACCATTTGATTCCTTAATTTTCGGTTTTCCATCATATGGCATCAAAATAATCCTTGCTTGTATATCTGCTCTTTGCTGTAATAATTCCTGAATTTCTGAATAATTTGCCCTTATCCATGTCACCTTTCTTTTTAGGGAACCTTTGTGTTATATATTATATGCAAAAGTTCCCTAATTGTGAAGTTCATAAATAAAATAATCTATGCATTAATATGTTTCCTCAAAGCAGCCCTAGATCCCGCTTGAACTGGGCATTTCTTGGAGAGCAGGCATACCGTCTCCACATGTACACCCTGCGAAAAATTATCAAAGATCCTGACTTTTTTCAGTTCGTAGCCGTTTTCGCACAGATACTTTGCATCCCGCGCAAGAGTGGCGGAATCGCAGCTGACATAAACGTTGCGTGCCGCATTTTCTTTTGCATCTTCTATTGCCTGTGGGATGATCTCCACGCCACATACTTTTTTGGCTTTGCCCACCGGCACCCTTCCATCCAGTTTATAAATATTAGAAATATCCGCTTTTGTCTGTTCTTTCATGATTATCCAAGTAGTCCTTTACTGTATTTTTGTAATTTACTGTTTTGCGAAAACGATCTCGCCGGTTTCTGCATTCATGCAGACACCATCCGCAGGGTCAGTTTTTCTTCATTTGGCAGTACCTTCACTGTTCTTATATGTACGGCATCTCTTCCGAAAAAACATATCTACAACCTCTTCATTTTTTCCTACATGCACTCGAATCAAGCCAACACTGGATTTCCTTACATATGCATGATACAATCAAGAAAATTTTAATCACAACGGAGCCGTAAGATAAATGGAGCAAGTATTGATAGTTGAAGATGACAAAGGTCTAAATCAAGGTCTATGCAGGGCGTTAAAAACTAACAATCGACAGATTTTCTCCTGCTATGATCTGAAAACTGCAAGGGAGCAATTGCTTTGCGGCAGCGTATCTCTCGTTCTGTTAGATGTAAATCTATCGGACGGCAGCGGTCTCAGTCTCCTGCAGGAAATCAAAGAAAATACTCCGGATACCCCCGTCATTTTGCTGACTGCCAACGATACCGATATGGATATTGTGGATGGACTGGAACGTGGCGCAGACGATTATATTACCAAACCTTTTTCTCTTTCCGTTTTACGGGCAAGGGTAAATACTCAACTGCGAAAGAAAATACCCATCCACGTAAATACGCCGATTCATATAGACCATTTTTGCTTTGATTTTGATACCATGACTTTTTACGTTGGAAACGATAAAGTTGAATTAAGTAAAACAGAGCAAAAATTGCTGCACCTTCTCATCGCAAACCGTGGTCAAACACTAGTCCGTGGCGACCTTGTGAGCCAAAGTGCTTTGATGGAAGGTTTGGATGAATCTCTGTTTGACAAAGTGACTGGAATAGAGGGCGACCTATCTCCCCTGTTTCAGAAAGATACAAATGCGATTGCCATCCTCTGTACCACGGATGACTATGGCAATGCAGAGCATCTTGATTTTTACCCTCCCTTAGGTTCTGTTCAGACCATAACCTATATTGACGAGGAATCCAGCCATGATGTGGATTATACCGTATGCGCCTATGTCACAGTACCCTACTCCATGAGTTTTCGTTACTATACAACAGGCTATAGTTTTGTGCTTCCTATCGAAAAACTAAACTATGACAGTCGGCATGAAAGCGTACCAATGTTTTATCTATTTGATACTCCCGATACGATAGCCGAATCATCTGCGGAGGATTATCTGGCTGATCTTACTACGAATGATCTATCCGGATTAGTGTATGAAAGCAAGGCAACAATCCGTTCAGAATTTGAAGGTTTTCAGCATATATTCCTGCTGTTTGGCGGATTGCTCTGTGCCATCATTTGGCTTGTAGGAATCCTAAATTTCTTCAATGCCATTCTGACAGGAATTTTTTCCCGAAAGAGAGAATTTGCAGTATTGCAGGCAGTGGGTATGACCGGCAAACAACTAAAATCCATGTTGGTTTATGAAGGACTCTTTTACACTCTCGCTGCCGCATTGGGTGCTGCGCTCCTTTCCCTTGCGATAAATCCACTGATCGGTTGTCTTCTGGAGAATATGTTCTGGTTCTTCAGTGCAAAGTTTACCATCCTCCCGGTCATCTTCACCCTGCCACTTTTTGCTCTGCTCGGATGGCTGATTCCAAGCCTTATGTACAGTTGCACTGACAAATATAGTATTGTAGAACAATTACAAGAAAATCATTGAGGTCACAATTAGTGACCTCAATAGTTTGTTTGTTATGGAAACCGGTATTTTCCTTTTCCATGCCCGGTTACAGGTACGATTACCTCACTATCAACCAACATTTTTATTAACTTTGAAGCTCCTGATGGTTTTAATCCAGTAATCGCTACTACTATCGTTCTTCCGAAACAATTTTCTTTTCCACATTTTGAAAATATTTCTAATGTATGATTTATTGTTTTTTCTGAAATCTTGTCTGAAAAAGAAATCAATTTATTTTGAATGTCCACTTTTGCACTTTCAATGTCCACTTTTG
>CAYLSH010000053.1:0-13600 GCA_964386235.1 uncultured Lachnospiraceae bacterium
TGAAATAGGCAAGGAAATCATAAAATTTGGCGCATAAAGGAGCACAAAAGCAATAAAAAGTGCTTGCCAATGCGCTTTGTATATGCTAAAATTCATCTGTTGTGAAAAAACACGTATGCGGATGGTCTGTTGGTGCCTCTTTAACGCGGAGGAGACAGAAATGTGCAAAGAGCATTCAGATGCCTTTGCAGGCGAAACATACGGACGAATTTAACCAAATGGAGGTAAGAAACATGAGCGTTATTTCAATGAAGCAGTTATTAGAAGCAGGTGTTCATTTCGGACATCAGACAAGAAGATGGAACCCTAAGATGGCTCCTTACATCTTCACAGAAAGAAATGGTATCCATATCATCGACTTACAGAAGTCAGTGGGTAAAGTGGATGAAGCTTACAAAGCAGTATTTGATATTGCAAACGAAGGCGGCACCATCCTTTTTGTTGGTACAAAGAAACAGGCTCAGGACGCTGTTAAGACAGAAGCAGAACGTTGCGGAATGTACTATGTAAACGAGAGATGGTTAGGTGGTATGCTTACAAACTTCAAGACTATCCAGTCCCGTATTGCAAGATTAAAAGCCATCGAAACAATGGCAGAAGACGGAACATTTGATGTTCTTCCCAAGAAAGAAGTTATCCAGCTGAAAAAAGAATGGGAAAAATTAGAAAAGAACCTTGGCGGTATCAAGGATATGACAAGAATCCCTGACGCTATTTTTGTAGTAGATCCTAAGAAGGAAAGAATCTGTGTACAGGAAGCACATTCTCTTGGCATCACATTGATCGGTATCGGCGATACCAACTGTGATCCGGAAGAATTAGATTATGTGATCCCGGGTAACGATGATGCAATCAGAGCGGTTAAATTAATCGTTTCCAAGATGGCAGATGCTGTTATTGAAGCAAACCAGGGTGGCGAAGTATACACAGAAGAAGTAGCTGCAGAAGTGGAAGCAACCGATATTGAAGAAGTAGCAGAAGCAGAAGAAGCAGCAGAATAAGAAAACAATAAGGATGGAGGATATAAATATGGCAATCACAGCAGCAATGGTAAAAGAATTACGTGAGATGACCGGTGCCGGAATGATGGACTGTAAGAAAGCTCTTACAGAGACAAATGGTGATATGGACGCAGCCGTTGAAGTATTAAAGAAGAGCGGTGCTGCCAAGATGGAAAAGAAAGCCAGCAGAATTGCAGCAGAAGGTATTGCACGTGTTGCGGCAAATGATACAGTGGCAGTTGTAGTAGAAGTAAACTCAGAAACAGACTTCGTTGCTAAGAATGAAACATTCCAGGAATTCGTTCAGGTTGTAGCAGACAATGCCCTTGCTTCCGGTTTAGAAGGCGGAGCAAACGGAGAAGATATCGAAGCAGTTTTAGACAGAAACGGCTTAAAAGATCTTCTTATTGAAAAGACAGCAACCATCGGAGAAAAATTATCCGTTCGTAGATTTGCAAGAGTTACAGGCGACTGTGTTGCATCCTATATTCACGCAGGTGGAAAGATTGGCGTTTTGGTAGCAGGTAAAGGTGCCAGTGATGATGCAGCGAAAGAAGCACTTTCTAATGTTGCTATGCAGATCGCAGCTATGAATCCTCAGTATATCAGCAGAGCAGATATCTCTGAAGAAGAGATCGCTAAGATGCGTGAGATCACAATTGACAGCGCATTAAATGATCCTGCATCTCTTCCTAAGCCGATTCAGAATGAATTGTATACAAAGGTTGAAGATGACAAATTATTCTCAGACGAAGATCTTGCAATTCTTGCTGAAAAGAAGAACGACAAGTATTTATACAACTTCTTATCCAAAGAAGCAATCGCAAAACTTGCAGAACTTGCATTAGCAGGCAAAGCAACTTATGTGGAAAACAAAATCTTTGCAGGCCTTGTAGAAGGACGTATTTCTAAGCAGGTAAAAGAAATCAGCCTTCTTGAGCAGACCTATGTAAAAGCAGAGGATGGAAAGCAGACTGTTGCAAAATATCTGGAATCTGTAAACAAGGCTTTGGTAATCGACAAATTTGTTCGTTTCGAAGTTGGCGAAGGTATGGAAAAGAAGAACGAAGACTTTGCAGCTGAAGTAGCAGCACAGCTTGGTTAATCCGATCATAGAAGAAATAAAAACATCATTACTTGCAATGGCGGGTAATGGTGTTTTTTTTTTACAATAGGAAATTTTTTTGAAATTACCTGTTACGATACCTTTTCCTAAAAGGATTCTGTTGAAAACTGTTTATTGGTACGTTATAATAAAATAATCAGAATCTTAAGAAAATACGGATGCAATATTCAAACCAGAGATGAGAGGGTATTTATGGACAAATCAAACGTATATTTTACAACATTTAAAGCAACAGGATATGAAAATTTGCTGCAGAAGTTACACAGACTGATGAAGACAGCCGGATTTGAAAACATTGATTTTACGGATAAATATGCAGCGATTAAGATTCACTTTGGAGAATACGGTAATCTTGCCTTTCTTCGCCCGAATTATGCGAAGGTCGTTGCGGATTATGTAAAAGAACTGGGTGGAAAACCATTTTTAACGGATTGCAATACGCTTTATGTGGGAAGCCGTAAAAATGCGCTGGATCATATGGACACGGCCTATGTGAATGGATTTTCACCGTTACAGACCGGTTGTCACGTGATCATCGGGGATGGTCTGAAGGGAACGGATGAAGCAATTGTTCCGATTGACGGAGAGTATGTAAAGGAAGCCAAGATCGGCCAGGCAATCATGGATGCGGATGTATTTATTTCCCTGACTCACTTTAAAGGGCATGAGATGGCAGGCTTTGGCGGTGCGATCAAGAATATCGGTATGGGCTGTGGCTCCAGAGCGGGCAAGATGGAACAGCATAATGAAGGCAAACCACAGGTAAATCAGAATGCCTGTGTGGGTTGTGGTGCCTGCTTTAAGATCTGTGCACATGCGGCACCGGTTATCGAAAACGGCAAGGCAACGATTGATCATAATAAATGTGTTGGCTGCGGAAGATGTCTTGCGGCATGTCCGAAGGATGCGGTGGAAGCACAGGGCGGAACTACGGTTAAGATGCTGAATTACAAGATGGCTGAGTATAGTTACGCCGTATGTAAGGACAGACCCTGTTTCCATATTTCACTGATCTGTGATGTATCACCGAATTGTGATTGCCATTCGGAAAATGATATTCCGATTATTCCCAATGTCGGAATGCTTGCTTCTTTTGACCCGGTAGCCCTTGATCAGGCTTGTGCGGATCTGTGCAACAGGATGCCGGCTATGAAAGGCAGCATCCTGGATGAACATATCACCAAAGAAGAAAACACACAGGGACATGATCATTTTCACATGACACACCCGGATACGGAATGGCAGTCCTGTCTCGACCATGCACAGAAGATGGGACTCGGAACCAGAGAGTATGATCTGATTACAATCTAATACATCAAAACACATCAAAATACAGGAAGGCGGGATTCGTACTATGACCTATGATGAAAATGCTTTTAGAATGAAAGCAAACAAAAAAGCACGCAATATGTGGCTGATAACAGCTGTTATCTTATCAGCTGCTTATACGATTGAATTGTTAAACGGTGGCAGAACGCCATTGTATTACACGATCTTTATGATGATATGCTGGGGACCGGTTCTGTTTGGTATACTCTGGCTTAAGATGAAAGGAGCGGATTGCAAGAGTTACAAGGAAGTCATTGCGGTCGGGTATGGTATATTTTATGCTTTTACGGTACTGACCACCAATACGAACTTAACTTTTGCCTATATTTTCCCCATTATTTGTATGTTGCTTCTTTATAAGGATCAGTCATTATTTTTCCGTGTGGGTATTTTGAACTTCTTATTGATGATAGCCAACTTTGTTGTGACGCGTTTCAGCGAGGCGTCGCACAACCTTTCCATGGCAGAATTTGAGATCCAGTTGGGTGTTATTATATTAAGTTATATCAGTTATATTATGGCAGTAAAGCATCTCTATCAGTCCGATGGTGCGATGTTAGATTCCGTAAAAGGCAATCTGGACCGGGTAGTAAGGACGGTGGAACAGGTAAAAGATGCCAGCACGGCAGTGGTGGACGGAATTACTGTTGTACGTGAACTTTCTGATGAAAATATCGAAGGAACCAATAATGTTGTCAAAAGCATGGAAGATCTGCATGCAAATAATCTGGTACTTCATGACAGAACCGATTCTTCCCTGGATATGACCAATAAAATCAATGCCCAGGTGGAAAATGTTGCAGGTCTTATGGATGAAATGGTGGGACTGATGAATGAGACGGTTTCCCATGCACAGACCAGTTCCGAACAGTTACAGGATGTTGTAAGGTCCACAAATGAAATGGAACAGTTGTCTTCGGAAGTGGAGAAGATCTTAGTAGATTTCAAAGAAGAATTTGAAAGAGTAAAAACCGAAACGGGAACGATCGAAGGGATTACATCCCAGACCAACCTTCTTGCCCTGAATGCTTCCATTGAGGCAGCAAGAGCAGGAGAGGCGGGCAAGGGATTTGCCGTTGTTGCAGATGAGATCCGTAATCTGAGTATGGGCACACAGAATTCATCCAACCGTATTTTAGAAGCATTGAGCATTCTGGAAGAAACATCGGATAAGATGACACAGTCCATTGATAAAACGATCGTATTGATTCATGAAATGCTAGGTAAGATTACCAATGTAAATGAAAGTGTTACAAGAATTACCGAAGACAGCGTACAACTTGGTGACAATATCAAAGTTGTGGATTCGGCAATCAAGGAAGTGGAAGATTCTAACAAGAACATGGTCGATAATATGAGGCAGGTAAGCGATGTCATGGAACTTATGACCGCCAGTATTTCCGATGCGGATGAAACGACCAAGGTTATGAGAAGTAAATTTGAAGAAACCTCCAACAATGTGAATCATATTGAAAGCGTTGTAGGTAAACTGATCGTAGAACTTGGTCAGGGTGGTTTCATGGGTATTCAGGATATTGAGCCGGGTATGTTTGTCAGTGTGGTTACAGGCGACAAACGGGAAGGTAAAGAATACAAAGCAACGGTTAGTTCCGTTTTGGAAAACGGACTGATTACGGGTGTTCCTTCCCATGAAGGACAAACGCTCGCTCTTACAAAAGATATGGAATATCATATGCAGGTCATTGTAAACAATGAGTTGTACAACTGGGATGATGTGGCGGTTTCCTATACAAAGGACGGTAACTGCCGGATTCAGGTAACGGGTAACCCCGTCGTATTGAATCGTCGTAAGTTTAAACGTATGCCGATCCACTATGATTGCAGTATTACCTCCGAGGCCTTCGGTAGTACGCTGACAGGTGAGACGGTTAACATCAGTGCGAGTGGTTTTGCTTTTTCTACCTATGAAAGAGTAATCAAAGACGCTAAGGGTATGTTAATTACATTGGAAATGGACAAATTCCCGGTAGAAACTGCCAAAAAACTGGTCGGCCATATTATCCGTGTCTCCGATAATGAGGGCCAGTATATCGTAGGATGCCGTATGCTTGAAGACAATATGGATGTTTATGAATATGTGGAACGCAATTACAAAGGATAATTCCTAAAAGGAATATGCAGTTTTTGCAATTTATCAGTATGTTATGATGAAATATAAATAAAAAGTGAGGATGTTTTATGAGAGTATATTGTGGAAAAGACTATGAAGAAGCAAGTAAAATTGCAGCCAATCTGATTGCATCACAGATTATTATGAAACCGGACTGTGTACTTGGCCTGGCAACGGGATCCACTCCGATCGGAACCTATAAGTGCCTGGTGGAAAAGTATAAGAGCGGAGATCTTGATTTTTCCAAGGTACGCAGCATCAATCTGGATGAATACAGAGGACTTTCACCGGAAAATGATCAGAGTTACCGGTATTTTATGAACGACAATCTTTTTAACCATGTGAATATCGATAAAGCCAATACCAATGTTCCGGACGGATTGGAAGCCGATGCGGATGTTGCTTGTAAAAAATATGATGCGATCATCGCACAGTCCGGCGGCATTGATCTTCAACTGCTCGGAATCGGACATAACGGACATATTGGTTTTAACGAGCCGGCGGATGCTTTTGCCAAAACTACAAACTGTGTAAAATTAACACAGAGTACGATTGACGCAAATGCGAGATTTTTTGCCAATGCCGACGAAGTACCGAAGGAAGCGTACACCATGGGGATTGGTACGATTATGCAGGCTGGCTGTGTTTTAGTACTGGCAACCGGTGAAGGCAAGAGTGAGATCGTGAAGAAGAGCTTTTTAGGAGATGTTACCCCGCAGGTTCCTGCCTCCATTTTACAGTTCCATAAAAACTTTATTCTTGTAGGAGACAGAGCAGCTCTTCAGAATAATTTTGATGCGTATTTATAAACCACTTATTGGTAAGAGATAATCCTCGTTGCAAAAATATGGGTTTTCAACTATAATGGAAAAGATAATAAATTATGGTGGGAAAAAACTATGGGAGATGCTGCGAAGGGAACGGATACGCAGTCCACAAGGAATAGTGCAGCGAGAAAAAAACGGGTCAGACGATTAAAGAAAATGATCATTGGTTCCGTTTTGCTGGCAATTCTCATACCGGTCATAATCTGTGTAATTCTCGGAGTGCGACTGTCTCTGGTAAAGGGACAGCTTAGGGAAATAGAAGCACAAAGGGATGCGTTGCTCACGACGATGGCAGATGGCAGTTTTCATATGGATATCGGTGAACCGGAAGAGAAAATGACAGAGGCTGTCGAAGAAGTGACGGACGAAGAAACAGGAGATACGCATACCAGAAAGGTATATCTGACATTTGATGATGGACCGAGTGATAATACGCTTCGAATATTGGATATATTGGAAGAATACGGTGTGAAAGCAACCTTTTTTGTAACCGGTGAAGAAGCGAAGTCCCATCCGGAACGCTATCAGGCGATCGTGGAGGGAGGACATACACTGGGTATGCACTCTTATAGCCATAAGTATAGAGAGATCTATGCATCACTGGATGATTTTGGAAGCGATTTGCTGATGCTTCAGGAGTATTTGGAGGAAACCACTCAGGAGACTTCCGTGTTTTATCGTTTTCCGGGAGGAAGCAGCAATACGGTAAGCAAAGAGCCGATGTCCGTATTCTGTGATTATTTAACGGACAATGGGATTACTTATTTTGACTGGAATATTTCCAGCAAAGATGCAGCTAATCCCATGCGTTCGGCGGATGAGATCATAGAGAATTGTACCGCTAATCTGGAACGTTTTGATAATGCGGTAATTCTGATGCATGATGCTGCAAATAAAAGTTCGACGGTCGAGGCATTACCGGAGATCATCGAGCGGATACAGGCAATGGAAGATACGGAGATATTACCGATCACAGAAGATACTGTGGTGATTCATCATTAAACAGATAATAAACGGAGGATGGAAAAATGGGATTTTTTTCAGAATTAAAAGAGGATCTGTCACAGGCAGTAAATGAACTTGTGCCGGAAGAAGAACTGGAAACGGAAGTACAGGAAGAAGAAAACATTACAGAAGAGGCGATTCTGGAAAAGGCAGAGGCTGATTTTGAAGAAGAACTGATTGCCGGTGCAAAAGAACCGGTAGCAGAGTATACACATCAGGAAATGCCGTTAACTACGTCAGAAAGAGCAGTGGCATCGGATGAGGTGTCCACAATTACCAAAAATATGGTAGTAAATGGCGATCTTGAGGCAGACGGTTCCCTTGATCTGTTCGGAACGGTTAATGGCGACATCAAGATCCTTGGTAAATTAAATGTAACCGGTAATATCACAGGTAATTCGGAAGCTGCTGAGGTATATGCGCAGAATGCAAAAGTGACCGGTAACATCACCAGTCTCGGAAGTGTGAAGATTGGTTCTGAATCGGTAATTCGCGGCAATATTTTTGCAACCAGCGCAGTGATTGCGGGTGCCGTTAAAGGGGATATAGACGTAAAAGGTCCGGTTATTCTGGATGCTTCCGCAATTGTTATGGGTAATATCAAATCAAAATCCGTACAGATCAACAATGGTGCGGCAATAGAAGGCCTCTGTTCACAGTGTTATGCCGAAGTAAGTCCTACTAATTTCTTTCGCGATTAATAACAAAGGAGAATGACATGAAGCGTATTCTATTAAAACTAAGCGGCGAAGCACTTGCTGGGGACAAAAAGACAGGGTTTGATGAAGAAACCGTCCGCAAGGTGGCTCTTCAGGTAAAAGAGCTGGTGGATGACGGAATAGAAGTGGGTATCGTAATCGGTGGCGGCAATTTCTGGCGTGGACGTACCAGTGAAAATATTGACCGTACCAAGGCGGATCAGATCGGCATGCTTGCTACAGTCATGAATTGCATTTATGTATCCGAGATTTTCCGTTCAGTGGGAATGATGACCAATATTTTGACACCATTTGAATGTGGTTCCTTTACAAAGCTGTTTTCAAAAGACAGAGCAAACAAATATTTTTCCAGAAAACAGGTGGTATTTTTTGCAGGTGGAACCGGACACCCCTATTTTTCAACGGATACAGGTGTGGTACTGCGCGCGATCGAAGTAGAAGCAGATGTTATTTTACTTGCCAAAGCGATTGATGGCGTGTATGATTCCGATCCCAAGGTGAATCCGGATGCAAAGAAATATGATGAGATCTCCATTGATGAAGTCGTGGAGAAGAATCTTCAGGTGGTCGATATGACAGCATCCATACTGGCAAGGGACAATAAAATGCCTATGTGGGTATTTGGATTAAATGAAGAAAACAGTATAGTAAATACCCTCAAAGGGGAGTTTAAGGGAACAAAGGTAACGGTATAGACTTTGTTTTGGGAGTTATAAGAAGAGGTTTGCAGGAAAGGATGACAATATGGACGCAAGATTAGAAGTATATAATGACAAGATGGAAAAAGCACTGGCACATTTAGAAAGTGATTATCAGACCATTCGTGCAGGACGTGCCAATCCGCATGTATTGGATAAAGTAAAAGTAGATTATTATGGAACACCTACACCGATTCAGCAGGTGGGCAATATTTCGGTTCCCGAACCCCGTATGATTCAGATTGCACCATGGGAAAAGTCCCTGATCAAGGATATTGAAAAAGCAATCATGATGTCGGATGTGGGAATTACGCCATCTAACGATGGTGCCGTGATTCGTCTTGTTTTCCCGGAATTAACGGAAGAACGAAGAAAAGAACTGGTAAAAGATGTAAAGAAAAAAGGTGAGGATGCAAAGGTTGCAATCCGTAATATCCGTCGTGATGGCAATGATGCATTCAAGAAACTGGCTAAGGAAGAAGTTTCCGAGGATGAGATCAAGGAGTTGACGGATAAACTGCAAAAGATCACGGATCAGTTTATCAAAGATATTGATGCGGCAATTGATGTAAAATCAAAAGAAATCCTGACAGTATAGGACTGGGATAGAAGCGTAAACATATGGGAGGGGGCAGACAATGGTATGTCCTCTCTTATGTCGTGTAATTAGAGACAAGGAATGGGGATTAGTGTGAAAAATTACATTGATATGCTGATTTTTCACACGGCTATTTGTGTCGCAGGCGCCACAAAGTAGCCTTGTTCGCAAAACTGAATCTGAAATTCAGTTTGCGATTCCTTCGACGCAAAGCGTCTGCGGAATGGGGATAAGTATGAATATTCCAAATCATGTGGCAATTATTTTAGACGGAAACGGAAGATGGGCAAAACAGCATGGAAAGCCAAGAACATTTGGACATGTCCAGGGTGCAAAGACTGTGGAAGATATGTGTGAGATTACCTATAACATGGGAATCCGATATTTCACAGTATATGCTTTCTCAACGGAAAACTGGAGTCGTCCGGCAGATGAAGTGGCGGCCTTGATGAAGTTGCTGCGCAATTATATGGTCAATTGCAAAAAAAGAGCAAACCAGAACAATATGTGTGTCCGGGTGATTGGTGACAAGACCGGTCTGGATGATGATATCCGGGAAAAAATTGAAGATCTCGAAGAAGCAACAAAGGATAACACCGGTCTGCATTTTCAGATTGCGATCAATTATGGTGGCAGGGATGAACTTCGTCGAGCCATGCAGAATATTGCAAAAGAAGTTCAGGATGGCAGATTGCTGCCGGAGGAGATTAGCGAACAGGTTATTGAGGATCATTTAGATACAAAAGGCTTGCCGGCTCCGGATCTTTTGATCCGTACCTGTGGAGAACAAAGAATCTCCAATTTCCTATTGTGGCAGAATGCTTACACGGAGTTTTATTTTACACCGGTTGCATGGCCTGATTTTTCAAAAGAAGAATTGGAAAAAGCTGTTGCGGCATATAATCAAAGAGACAGAAAATACGGTGGTATCAAGGAGGAGCAGTAGTGGTAACAAGATGTATCAGTGGTGCGGTGTTAGTGGTTATTGCACTGGTTACAATCCTTTCGGGAGGATATATACTGGCGGGCACCCTGCTTGCTATTTCCTGCATCGCATTCCATGAACTGTCCAAGGTATGCAATATTCATGGACAAAAGAAATACAATGCGCTGGAAATAGTAAGTTATATCGCGATTATATTTTTATATGTGATTACTATAATGACAAATGACGTCACCGCATTGTTATTCTGGATGATTCTGTTTATTTTGGCAGTGTTGGGAGTGTATGTTTTTACATTTCCCCGATTTCATGCTTCTCAGATCATGGCGGATGTATTTTGTGTATTATATGCACCGCTCATGTTTTCCTTTATTTACCGGATCCGAATGACAGAATATGGGATTTATCTTGTCTGGATGGTATTTGTTGGTTCCTGGATCAGTGATACCTTTGCCTATTTTACAGGAATGCTTTTAGGAAAACACAAACTGGCGCCCATCCTCAGCCCGAAAAAATCCATTGAAGGCAGCATTGGGGGCATTGTGGGTTCAACACTGGCTGGTGCATTATTTGGGTATTTTATTACCGGAAGGGTAGATCAGAGTGTGAACCTGGTCGCAATATGTGCCATTTTAGGGGCTTTGGGCAGTGTGATCTCCCAGATCGGGGATCTGGCAGCCTCCGGCATCAAGCGCAACTACGAGATTAAGGATTATGGCAAACTGATTCCCGGACATGGCGGCATCATGGATCGCTTCGACAGCGTGATCGTAACCGCACCGATTTTGTATTTTTTAGTGTACTACTTAGTATAGGAGTAAAGTGAAAATGAAAAAGATTGCGATTTTAGGTTCCACGGGTTCTATCGGAACGCAGACGTTAGAAATCGTCAGGGAGCAGGAAGGACTGCGTGTGGTTGCTCTTGCTGCGGGAACCAATGCAAAATTGATGGAAGAACAGATTCGTGAATTTCATCCTCTGATTGCATGTATGTGGGATGAAAAAGCGGGAAAGATAGTAAAGGATGCCGTGGCAGATACGGATACCAAAGTAGTATATGGTATGGACGGACTTTTGGAGATTGCGGTTATGCCACAGTCCGATATTCTGGTAACCGCCATCGTGGGTATGATCGGTATCCGGCCGACGATTGCAGCGATTGAAGCAAAAAAAGATATTGCCCTTGCTAATAAGGAGACACTCGTTACGGCAGGACATATTATTATGCCGCTGGCAAAAAAAATGGGGGTATCGATTCTGCCGGTGGATAGTGAACATAGCGCTATTTTCCAGTCCCTGCAGGGGCAGGACACAGAAGGAATTGATAAGATTTTGTTAACGGCTTCCGGTGGCCCCTTCCGTGGCAGGAAAAAAGAAGAATTGGTAAATATGACGGCTGCGGATGCACTGAAACATCCAAATTGGTCAATGGGACGTAAGATCACGATTGATTCGGCATCCCTGGTCAATAAGGGACTGGAAGTGATCGAAGCCAAGTGGCTTTTTGATGTGACACTGGATCAGATTCAGGTATTGATTCAGCCACAGAGTATCTTACATTCAGCAGTACAGTTTAAAGATGGGGCTGTTATTGGGCAGATGGGAGTACCGGATATGAAACTCCCGATTCAGTATGCCCTGTTTTATCCAAAACGACTTCCTATGAAAAATAACACCATTGATTTTTATAAACTGGCAAGTATGACATTTGAAAAGCCGGATATGGATACCTTTGAGGGCTTGTCCATGGCATATGAGGCTTCCCGTATTGGAGGCAGTATGCCTACGGTGTTTAATGCCGCAAATGAGCGTGCGGTAGCATTATTCCTGGAAAATAAAATCAAATTTCTACAGATTTATGAATTGATCCGGGCATCCATGGATCACCATAAAATGATTGAAAATCCGACTGTAGAACAGATTTTATCCACAGAACAGGAATGCTACGAATTTATTAAATCGAAATTAAATTAAACTTTGAGGTGACAGTGTGACAATTGTTTATTTTGTACTCATATTCGGACTTGTGGTAATTGCCCATGAATTTGGTCATTTCTTACTGGCAAAAACAAATGGGATCCGGGTAAACGAATTTGCAATCGGAATGGGACCGAAACTTCTTCATTTTAAGAAGGGAGAAACGGAGTATTGCCTTCGTTTGCTTCCCATAGGCGGTGCCTGTGTATTTGAGGGCGAAGATGATCTTGGTGGTTCGAAGGATAAGGTCTATGATGAGGGTGCTTTTCCGGCAGCGGGTGTCTGGGCAAGAATTTCTACGGTTGTAGCGGGTCCGTTTTTTAACTTTATATTAGGGTATCTTTTAGCCATGATCGTCGTGTGGTTTTGCGGTTCGAGCCGACCGGTGGTTCTTAATGTGATGGAAGAGTATCCGGTAGCGGAAGCCGGCATGCAGTCAGGGGATGTGATCACACATCTGGATGGTGAAAGGGTGTACCTGGCAAGTGAAGTTCCTCTTTACACTTATTTAAACAAGGACGAACCCATGGACATCACTTATAAACGTGATGGGGTATCCCATACGATCACAGTCAGACCCAAGTATGATGAAGAAGCGGGCAGATATATGTTGGGACTGAATGGCTATCAGGAGTATGTGGACTGTCGCAATGCCAATATTTTTAAATATTCCTACTATGAGGTTCGTTATTGCTTAAAATCTACGGTAAAAGCCCTTGGCATGTTACTTTCCGGCAATGGCAGCAAGGATGATGTGTCCGGCCCGATCGGAGTGGCACAGGTCATTGGGGATGTGTCCGAACAGGCGGCACCTTACGGCATCGGCATTGTCCTGATCAATATGTTAAATATTGCGATGCTACTTAGTGTAAACCTAGGTGTTATGAATCTTTTACCCCTTCCGGCACTCGATGGCGGGCGACTGGTATTTTTGCTGATCGAAGCCCTTCGGGGCAAACCCATCCCACCGGAAAAAGAAGGTATGGTTCATTTTGCCGGTTTCGTGGCACTGATGATTCTGATGGTATTTGTTATGTACAACGATATTATGCGTCTGATCGGTGGATGAGACATATGTGGGCGGAGATATTCTCCGCCTTTTATTTTGCAATAGGAAATTTCATTGAAATTTCCTATTGCAAAATAAACACTCCGTGAGGATGCGCACGCGAAACTCTTATTCTTCAAAGAAGCAGAGCAATAAGCATATGCAGCAGGAAAGTGAGTGTGTATGGCCGGAAAATAA
>CAYLSH010000054.1:0-13444 GCA_964386235.1 uncultured Lachnospiraceae bacterium
TAAAAGCGACGCAAAAGCGGCGCTAGAGTTTCGCAAGCGAAACTCTTTTTCATTCCTGAAAATTACAGGTATCATTTATTCTTCTGTTTAAAATAAGAAATCACTTCTTCCCATTTCATAGGACCGCCAAACAACGATAATGCACTTCCGATGGTGGCATCCAGTCTTCCGTTTCCCTTTTCATACAGTTCATCTATATCATGAAAGTTATGTATACCCCCTGCATAAGTGACCGGAATCTCTTGAAAGTCCCCTAAAATTTTTGCAAGATTTCCGTCAATTCCTCCCATTTTTCCTTCAACATCAACGGCATGAATCAGGAATTCGTCAGAATAACTTGCAAGAATGGACAAATTTTCATGATTTAAGACAAAATCGGTATCTTTTTGCCATCTATCGGTCACGATAATATATTCTCCATTTTTATAACGGCAGCTTAAATCCAGAACCAGATGTTCTTTTCCGACTGCACTTTTCATTTTTTCCAAATTTTCAAAACGAATCGTTCCATTTTGAAAAACATAGGAGGTTACAATCACATGACTGGCTCCCTCTTCTATAAAATAACATGCGTTTTCATTATTGATTCCACCACCAATCTGCATTCCTTTTGGATACGCATGCAGGGCACTTACCGCCTGTAATTTCGTTGCATCATAATACTCACTGCCTTCTTTATTCAGAAGAATTATATGCCCGCCCTTAAGTCCATACTCCCGATACAGGCTTGCAAAATAATCGGCTCCTGTTTCTGCCACAAAATTTTCCTCTGCGTGATTGCCCTCATCCCGCAGACTTCCACCCACGATCTGTTTTACCTTACCATTGTGTATATCAATACAGGGACGAAATCTCATAAGTACACTGCCACTCCTTATTTCTTTTTTATGGATAATTAAACTCTCAAAATTTATTATAACGCAAAACGCAATGAATAAAAATATAATTTTTGTTTCATACTACTTTTGAAATCTATAATACACGCGCCGAATGCGCAGATGGGGGTTTTTATGAAAAATGCCAAAAAAGCAACTGTAATTTTAACGATGTCCTTTTTGCTTACATCCATGTTAACAGGATGTAGCGGTTGTGGCACCGGTACTGACAAAAGCAAAAACGATATGGTAGAAAGTACACCGGCACATTCCGAGGAAAATCTTTTTGATGAAAGTGCAGATGATACCGGTATCGGCGAAAATACAAATGATAATTGCGGAAATGCCACAGCAAATGACATTACGGGTGAATCCCATGATGCAAATGGTACTATAGTCGATTCGGAAGGTAATATTGTTGATGATGCCGGAAATATTATCCGTGACGCCGGAGACGCTGTCGGCAACGTCGTAGAAGATGTCGGAAACGCTGCAGAAGATGTGACAAACGGAATTGGAGAAGGCGTAAAGGATATGACCCGCTAGCAATAAAGGCAACTGCTCCCAAAAAGGATCTTCCTTTTGAGGTCAGTTGCCCTTATTAATTAAATTCTAATTTAATAATTGCATGTTATTTTCAATCTACATACTTTTTTCTACAATCACACCATCACGATACGCTTTTAACAGCGCTTTTAACTGTGTAATGCTTGTGCGCAGTTCCACACCAATATCCGTGTCCGCAACCCGTATACGACGCGGTGCCGTTTCGACGAGAATGGAATCCGAGAATATATCGGACTCATTTCGGATAGCCGCTTCTTTGGTTTCAAACGGCTCATGTGCAACCAGTCGCATGCCGTGGGAATTCGCCACCAGTGTATAGCCCGCAATTCCGGTTTTATCCTGATAAGCCTTGGAGAATCCGCCATCAATGATGAGTAATTTTCCTTTGCACTTAATAGGTGTTTCGCCCTTTTTCAGTTCAACCGGTACATGCCCGTTTACGATATGGGAAGTCTCGGTATTCAGTCCAAACTCCTCCAATATATGGTTGAGCACTTCCTCATTATCCATCAAACGATAATAACTGTTCTTCTTTTCTTTATGGGTTTCTTTATCGGCAACAAAATATCGTTCAAAGGTCGTCATCTTATCTTTTCCGAAAACCGGTGAATTGGGGCCTGCCCATATATACCAGATAATATCCTGGCCCTTTAATTTTTCCGTTTTATCCTGTGAGTAATAGCCTTTTCTTGCGTAATTGTCCAGTACATCATACAAATCCTTACCGGAATAGGAATGACCGTATATATTTACCGAATTAAAATGGCCCTCTTCATCCATGGGCACGCATCCATGATACAGCAGATTGGAATTGTGTACCTTATACAGACTGCCTTTGGAGAAAAGGAATTTTACATGGCGCTGCAATTTTTCACTATGCCGAAATGCAGTAGTCAGTCGTTCCACCACTTCTGCTTCTTCTTCCGTCAGTTTGTAAGGGTCGGAAGGATCCACGGTCGGGAACTCGCAGTCCAGAATCGGATACTCTTTTCCATAGATAACAACTGTTTTTTTATCATAATCGATCTTATCAAGCAACAATCTGTCATCCATTTCAAACTCAGGTCTGCGTTTGATGATCTGCCCTTCTAATTTGAACTGTAAAACAGAAATCGCTTTATGGATCTTCATATCCATATCCAGATCTTTGGTGTTATAATCCTCACTATACTTGATAGCAAACTGATCACAATTAACCCCTTCATATGTCTTGAGTGCAAAAGTCACCAGCGGAATCAGGTTAATGCCATATCCTTCTTCGATCGTATCCAGGTTGCCGTATCGCGCTGCAATACGGATCGCTGTAGCAATACAAGCCGGATGACCGCTGGCCGCGCCCATCCAAACCACATCATGATTGCCCCACTGAATATCCACGGAATGATAATCCGTTAACGTATCCATGATCACATGGGGACCCTTTCCTCTGTCATAAATATCTCCCACGATATGGAGGTGGTCCACAACCATTCTCTGAATCAGATGGGAAAGTGCCGTAATAAAGTCCGGTGCTCTGCCGATCTTGATGATCGTATCAATAATCCCGTTATAATAAGCTTCCTTATCCTGCACTTCTTCTTTTTCCGTGATCAATTCCTCAATAACATAGGCAAAATCCTTAGGCAGTGCTTTTCGCACTTTGGAGCGTGTATACTTGGAAGAAACTCTCTTGGTCATCTGCACCAGTCTGTGCAATGTAATCTTGTACCAATCCTCTAAATTATCCTCTTCTCCCTGAACAATCTCCAGTTTTTCAACCGGATAATAGATCAAAGTCGCAAGACTTTTTTTATCCTTTAAGCTTAAGGTGTTGCCAAATTCTTCATCAATCTTGCTACGCACGGATCCCGAACCATTTTTCAGCACATGGTTAAACTGCTCATACTCTCCGTGAATATCCGTCAAAAAATGTTCCGTTCCTTTTGGCAGATTCATGATTGCTTCCAGGTTAATAATCTCCGTAGAGGCAGAAGCAATCGTCGGGAACTGTCTTGCCAGTCCCTTTAAATACACCAATTCCATATTATCCATCTAGATTCTCTCCATTAACCGATCACATCGGCCATTGTGTAAAAACCGGCGCCCTTACCGTTTAAAAACTTAGCAGCTGCAATCGCACCATTGCCAAATATTGCACGGGAGTACGCTGTATGGGAAAATGTGATCACTTCATCGGTACCTGCAAAGATTACATCATGATCGCCGACAATACTTCCGCCTCTGACTGCGGAAATTCCGATCTCCATCTGCGGACGTTTTTCTCTTCTTGTACTTCTGTCATACACATATTCGTAGCGGTTATCAAATTCTTCATTGATACTGTCTGCCAATGCAATCGCGGTTCCGCTTGGCGCATCCAGTTTCTGATTGTGATGTTTTTCCACGATCTCAATATCGAAACCTGCCGGTGCAAATACCGCAGCAGCTTCTTTTAATAATTTTAACAGAACATTAACACCAAGGGACATATTGGCTGATTTTAAGATAGCAGTCTTTTTGGAAACCTCTTCCACCCTTGCCAGTTGTTCTTCGGAAAGACCCGTTGTACATAATACACAGGGGATTTTTGTACGCTCACAATAAGCAAGCAGACCATCCACAGCCTTTGCCGATGCAAAATCAATGATCACATCCGCGTCCACATCTACTTTTTCTATACTGTCAAATACCGGAAAAGGATTGGAAATGCCGTCAAACACATCCACTCCTGCTACAATCGCAGCTTCCTCATCTTTTGAAACAAGGCTTGCAATCATTTGTCCCATACGGCCATTGCAGCCATGCATAATAATTCTTGTCATACGTTAATCCCTTCTATTATAAAATGCCATATTCTTTCATTGCTTTTTCCAGTCTCTGTGCGTTTGCCTCTTCCATAACCGTAAGCGGTCTTCTTAATGTACCGCCCATCATGCCCATCAGATGAAGTGCTTTTTTAACCGGAATCGGGTTTACTTCACAGAATAATGCATTGATCAAATCAATTGCCTCTAACTGTAACTTGCGGCTTCCTTCCACATCACCGGCAAAGAACTTCGCACAGATCTCGTGTGTCTGTGTCGGTGCAACGTTGGAAAGAACGGAAATAACGCCCTTACCGCCAAGGGATAATAACGGAACGATCTGGTCATCATTGCCGGAATACAGATCTACTTTACCACCTGCAATGGACATCAGCTTGGCAACCTGGGAAATATTACCCGTAGCATCTTTTACACCCACAATGTTTTCTACTTCCGTACAAAGTCTTACCACGGTCTCCGGCAAAATATTAACCCCACCGGTTCTTCCCGGTATATTATAAAGAAGAATCGGCACTTTTACGGAATCCGCAACCAACTTAAAGTGTTCAAAAAGACCTTTCTGTGTTGCTTTATTGTAATAAGGTGTTACCACTAAGAGTCCGTCCACACCTGCTTTTTCTGCTTCCTGTGACAGATAAATCGCTGTTTCCGTGCAATTAGAACCCGTACCTGCAACTACCGGGATTCTTCCGTTTACACATTTAACACAGTAACGGATCACATCCAGATGTTCTTCATGGGATAAAGTAGAGGCCTCGCCCGTTGTTCCGCATACGATGATCGCATCCGTTCCCTTTTCAATCTGGTACTCAATGCTTTTGGCAAAACTTTCGTAATCCACTTCGCCGTTGTCTTTAAATGGTGTCACGATCGCAACACCTGCTCCTGTAAAAATAGCCATGTTTTTTTCCTCCTTACGTCAAAAAAGACCAAACCTGTGAGGGCTCGGTCTTATGGTTTCTCCAATAATCTCGATAGCTCCCCATCTTAATACAAGATGACAGTCACACGGCTCTTAACCCTGCGCCCAAGAAGTAACCTGCCAGGTAATCACATCTTTCGGCGTTCCTCCCTTTCACACTCCTTCTTCTGTGCCTGCCACATCCAAAGTGATACTTATGATTCACGCAACCTCTATCCTCTATTGATTAACAATTTCATACTAACACTACTTATTTTGTCTGTCAACTCCTAAATCGGTTGTACCTGATAAATGCCAAGTCCATCCTCTCTGTAATGAATACCATCCATCACTTCCAGTTTGCTGACGCTGACTTCGTAGGCAACTCTGCGCACAACTTCTTCCTCGTTTATTTTTTTCATATATTCACGACTCTGAATCCTTCCCCAGACCATACAGCGGGCGCCCACTTCAAAATTACTTGCAAATCTTGCGTTTCTTCCCCAGCAGATGCAGGGAATATAATCGGACTTTCCGTAAGGACGGTTTACGGCGATCAACAAATCTGCTATTTCTCTGCCAAGGGGTGTTTTGCGGTAAATCGGTTCCTTGCAGATAAACCCGTCCAGATAAATCTGATTGGATCTTGCGCTTTCTTCTACCTGATCGATAAATTCCACTTCCCTTGCAAACACGGAAAGAATCAGACGATTTTTCTTTTCCTCATGACGATTGTAAGAACGGAACTGTCCGCTCACGCTGATCATGGTTCCTCTGTAATCTGCCTGCACATCAATCAGCCGTTCCGATATCATTACCGGAATGATGTCAGAAGAATCACTCAATCGTTCCACCTCAATGTCTACCATATAAAAACCTTCTCCGAATATTTCGTGACTGAATGTAAATCCACTCACGATTGTACCCATTACCACTACCTGGTTGTTTTCAATTAACTTATCTGTCATTTTGTTCTCCCTTTCTTTGGGCATCATGCCCACACAATAGAATTTTTTCCTCCAATCACTCAGCCAAAAGAGGCTTTGCTTTGGTTACGTATTACATTTTATGGACCTTTACCAGATTATAGAAGTTTTTCTCATCGCAAAATACCGCGCTATTATTACGTTTTTTATACAATTCAGTCATCTTTTGCCAAAAGATTGCACTTTAAAAAAGTTAGTGCTATACTATATTGGTTTTGAAAAAACGTTGTATACCCTATAAGGAAAGGCATTTATCTTATGAAACAAACAAGAGATGATATTCGTAATATTGCTATCATTGCCCATGTTGATCATGGCAAGACCACTCTGGTTGATGAACTGTTAAAACAAAGCGGTGTATTCCGTGCCGGTCAGGATGTTGCGGAACGTGTGATGGATTCCAACGACATCGAAAGAGAACGTGGTATCACCATTCTTTCCAAAAACACGGCGGTAACCTATAAAAACACCAAGATCAATATCATTGACACGCCCGGTCATGCCGATTTCGGCGGTGAAGTGGAACGTGTTTTAAAAATGGTTAACGGTGTTATCCTGGTCGTGGATGCCTTTGAAGGCGCCATGCCCCAGACCAAATTCGTGCTCAAAAAAGCATTGGAATTAAAATTACCCGTTATCGTCTGCATCAATAAAATCGACCGTCCCGAAGCACGCCCTGCTGAAGTTGTGGATGAGGTATTGGAATTGTTCATCGATTTAGAAGCCAGTGAAGAACAACTTGACTGTCCTTTTGTCTATGCTTCTGCAAAAGCAGGCATTGCTTCCTTAGATCCCGACCAGCCGGGTAAAGATATGATTCCGTTATTTGACACCATTTTAGATTATATTCCGGCACCAACCGGTGATCCGGATGCTTCCACCCAGGTACTCATTTCCACAATTGACTATAATGAATATGTTGGCCGTATCGGTGTGGGAAAAGTGGATAACGGTATCATCAGGGTCAACCAGGATGTTGTCATGGTCAATCACCATGAACCGGACAAGATGCGAAAAGTAAAGATCTCCAAACTCTATGAATTTGACGGACTCAATAAAGTGGAAGTAGAAAGTGCAAGCATCGGTTCCATTGTTGCAATCTCCGGCATCACGGATATTCACATCGGGGATACGCTCTGTTCTCCCGAGAATCCGGAAGCCATTCCGTTCCAGAAGATATCGGAACCAACAATTGCCATGAACTTTATCGTAAACGACTCCCCTCTTGCCGGTCAGGAAGGAAAATATGTAACCAGCCGCCATATCAGAGAGCGTTTATTCCGCGAACTGAACACGGATGTATCTTTACGTGTGGAAGAAACCGAATCCACGGACGCATTTAAGGTATCCGGTCGAGGCGAACTTCACTTATCCGTACTGATTGAAAACATGCGTCGTGAAGGTTTTGAATTTGCCGTTTCCAAGGCAGAAGTTCTCTATAAAACCAACGAAAGAAATCAAAAACTAGAGCCAATGGAACTGGCTTATATCGATGTTCCGGAAGAATTTTCCGGTTCTGTCATCCAGAAATTATCCAGCCGCAAAGGCGAATTGCAGGGAATGACCTCCATCAGCGGCGGTTACACCAGACTGGAATTTTCCATTCCATCCCGTGGTCTTATCGGCTATCGTGGGGAATTTATGACGGACACAAAAGGAAACGGTATCCTGAATACTGTTTTTGACGGATATGGTCCCTACAAAGGGGATATGATGTATCGTAAACAGGGTTCTCTGATCGCATTTGAAGCCGGTGAAGCCATTACTTACGGACTTTATAACGCACAGGAAAGAGGTACCCTCTTTATCGGCCCCGGTGAAAAAGTATATGCCGGAATGGTAATCGGTCAGACCGGAAAAACGGAGGATATTGAGATCAATGTCTGCAAAAAGAAACAGCTGACCAACACCCGCTCTTCCAGCGCCGATGAAGCATTGCGATTATCTCCTCCTAAAATTTTAAGTTTGGAACAGGCTCTTGAATTTATCGATACCGATGAATTGCTTGAGATCACGCCTACGAGCCTTCGTATCCGTAAAAAGATCCTGGATCCGACCCTGCGTAAACGTGCTAATATGAATCGTAATTAATACTTATGGACGGCTAAATCCTACCATAGAAAAAAGACTATTGCAAGCAAATGCCTGTAATAGTCTTTCTTTTTTATAAAAATTTTATATTACGCATGTTATTTATATTGGCAGTAACCATGTTGCAACTTCAAAATAAACTAATAATGAAATCACATCCACTATTGTGGTAATAAACGGGCTTGCCATAACCGCGGGATCAAATCCAATCTTTTTGGCAAGCATCGGCAACGAACTTCCTACAATCTTTGCAATAATCACAACTACCAGCAAAGAAATCGAAACCACCACCGATACCAATATGCCCACTCTGTCAAAAAGCATCAGTTTGGCAAAGTTGGCAACCGCCAGTGTCACACCGCACAAGGCCGATACTTTGAATTCTTTAAAAATAACCTTGGGCATATCCCGAAATTCCAGTTCATTTAAGGAAAGTCCCCGGATAATCGTGGTACTTGCCTGTCCGCCGGCATTACCGCCCGTACCCATAAGCATGGGAATAAAGGATGTCAGTATGACATAAACACTCAATGCATCTTCAAATGACGAAATGATCATGCCACTGAAGGTAGCCGAAATCATCAACAAAAGCAACCACGGAATACGCGTTTTCCATGTCTCCCAGACCCCCATCTTCATGTAAGGCTTGTCCGTAGGAACGATAGCCGCCATCTTTTCGATATCTTCCTGCGTTTCCTGTTCCATGATATCCACAACGTCATCGACGGTAATGATTCCCACCAGACGATTTTCATTATCTACAACCGGCATGGAGGTAAAATCGTATTTTTTAAATTGGCGCACAACCTCTTCCTGATCCATCAGAGTCGTCAGGGAGATAACATTTTCATGCATGATATCCCCGATGATCTCATCCGGCTGGCTCAGCAGTAAATAACGCAACGCCACCGTACCAAGTAAGGTTCTTCTGCTGTCTAACACATAACAGATATTGATCGTCTCACTGTCCACACCCACGTTACGGATTCGTTGAATCGCCTGCTCCACCGTAAGATTTTCTTTGAGGTCAACAAACTCGACTGTCATGATACTTCCGGCTGAATCTTCCGGATAGCGAAGCAGATGGTTAATATCCCTTCTGGTATCCGGGCTGGCGGCAGCAAGCAGTCTTTTTACTATATTTGCCGGCATTTCTTCCAATAAGTCCGTCGCATCATCCGCCATCAGATTATCAATGATATCTCCGGCATCTTTTTCGGATAAGGATGTAATAATGTATTGCTGGCTGTCAAATTCCATATACGAAAAAACATCAGCAGCCATATCCTTAGGAAGGATACGGAAGATTTTTAACATATCCTTCTCTTCCATTTCCTCTAATACAGTCGCAATATCCGCTTCATTCATCTCGCTGATGCGCTGACGAAGTACGGTATACTGTTTGCTCTCAAGCAATTCCAAAATTTCTCTTAATTCCTTGATCTTATCCATAGCAATTCTCCTTTGATTGTGATTTTTGCATAAATCTGCCCAGGCACGGGAACGTCACTATTACCCGAATGACTATTCTGCATAAAACCACCACCTTTCCATTGCTATGTGCATTTATATACACAATACCAAAAATCTTTTCTCTGATTTCACCTAAACATATTATAAAATAACAATCATCTTTGTCAATTCTTATAGCGCCATAAATGTCTGCTCTTTCCTGTCTATGACTGCTTTTCCATTCGTGACATCTGTTATTTTATTAATCACCCACTCTTCTTTTGCAGAAGGTAGTGCAATTGTAACAATAACATCCGTTGTATATTCTTCATTCAGTACCGTAATCTCTTCCTGTGCCAGTAAATACTTAATCCTGCCAATCGCGTTATAATCCGTTTGCACGGTCAGAACGGTCACGAAAGTCATGGTACATATTCCGGCTTTTTCAATGGCTTCCAGCGTTGCCTGCGTATAGGCGCGCACAAGACCGCCGGTACCTAAGAGTACGCCACCAAAATAACGGGTCACCACCACTACTACATTGCGCAACTGCTGATTCTGTAACACTTCCAACATCGGTTTTCCCGCCGTACCGGAGGGTTCCCCGTCATCGCTGCACCTTACTGTTTCGCCATTGGCACCTATCACATAGGCAAAACAATTGTGTCTTGCATCCCAGTGCTGCTTTTTTATGTTTTCTATATACGCAATAGCCTCTGCTTCCGTTTCTACTAATTTGATTTTACCCAGAAAACGGGACTTTTTTTCAATGATCTCGCTTTCTCCAAACTGTTTTATAGTCTTATAATCCTGCATTTTCTCATTCCCATCTTGCTGCTTTCATAAATCAGCCCACCTTGTAATAGTAACACAGATAGGCATAAAAACAAAAGAAAAAGTGAAGAATTCTTAATATAAAAGAAAAACCTTTATTTACCTGTTCAATTTTGCTATAATCGAGTAGGTAATGCCAAAAATAGCCATACAATAAAAGGAGGCATCATTTATGAATTATGGCAAGAAGGGAATCAGAGCCAAACAACATGCGGTTACTTCCAAGAGTAACAAATGGGGCCGCAAAGTCGCTCTTATCATATTAAAATTAACGCTTGTATTGATATTGTCAGTAGGTATTATCGGTGCCTGTGCAGCATTCGGTATCTTTAAAGGAATCATTGAAACCTCCCCTGACATTTCCAATATCGATGTATCCCCCACAGGCTTTTCTACCTTTATTTATGACAGTGAAGGCAATCAGACAGCCAAACTGGTTGCGTCGGATTCTAACCGTATTCCGGTTACCATGGATCAGATTCCTGGCAATCTGGCACATGCATTCGTAGCCATTGAGGACGAACGTTTTTACAACCATAACGGTATTGATATTCAGGGTATCTTCCGTGCTGCCGTAACCGGTATCAAAAACAAATTCCATTTTTCACAGGGAGCCAGTACCATTACCCAGCAGTTGTTAAAAAATAATGTTTTTTCCGGATGGACAAACGAAAGTGATTTAGAACGTATCAAACGTAAGATTCAGGAACAGTACCTTGCACTCGAACTGGAAAAGGTCATGAGCAAGGATAAAATTTTGGAAAACTATATGAATACGATTAACCTCGGGCAGAATACCCTTGGTGTGCAGGCAGCTTCCCTTCGTTATTTTAATAAGAACGTATACGAACTGAACCTGTCAGAATGTGCCGTCATTGCCGGCATCACACAGAATCCATCCAAATACAACCCCATTTCACATCCGGACAACAATGCCGAACGACGCGAAAAGGTATTAAAACATATGCTGGAGCAGGGATACATTTCCCAGACCGAATATGACGAAGCAATGGCGGATGATGTATATTCCCGCATTCAAAGTACCAATGAAAAAGTAACGGATGACACGGTCAATTCCTACTTTGATGATGCGGTCACAGATGCCGTATATGAGGATCTTTTAGCAGCCGGTTATAATGATAATCAGGCATATACCCTGCTCTATAGCGGTGGTCTTTCCATTTTTTCAACACAGGATCCGAATATTCAGGGTATCTGTGATGAAGTATATTCCAATGAAGAAAACTATCCGTCCAATTCCAGATGGCAGTTAACCTATGCACTCTCCATCCAGAAAGCCAACGGTGAAACCGAGAATCATAGTTCGGAAATGTTCCGCTCCTATTTCCAGCAGTTTAATTCCCGTTTCAATATGCTCTATGATACACAGGATGAAGCCTATGCGGCGATTGAAGACTATCAGACGGCTGTTATGGCAGAGGGGGATGAAATCCTTGCAGAAAGCATCTCTCTGACTCCTCAGCCACAGGTAACCATTACCGTGGAAGACCAGTCCACAGGGTATATTGTAGCCATGGTAGGCGGACGCGGTGCCAAAGAAGCAAGCCGTACTCTAAACCGTGCTACTTCTGCCAAGAGACAACCCGGTTCCACCTTCAAGGTGTTAGCAGCTTACGCGCCCGGACTGGACACAAATCAGGTCACACTGGCAAGTGTATACAATGACGCGCCGTTTAATTATGACTCCGGCACGCCGGTATCCAACTGGTACAGCACCGGCTACCGCGGAATCAATTCTGTTCGTACAGCGATCAAGGATTCCATGAATATTATTGCAGTCAAGACATTAACACAGATCACACCGCAGTTAGGATATGACTATCTTTTGAACTTCGGCTTTACGACTTTAGTATCTGCTAAAGAAGTAAACGGTCAGATCTTCA
The DNA here is from genome assembly GCA_964386235.1 of uncultured Lachnospiraceae bacterium. Classification (GTDB taxonomy): domain Bacteria; phylum Bacillota; class Clostridia; order Lachnospirales; family Lachnospiraceae; genus RGIG8767. The sequence continues at coordinate 12,415 of CAYLSH010000054.1, forward strand.
GTGATATTACGCAGCCACTCGCATTAGGTGGCATTACAAACGGTGTTACTAACATGGAATTAAACGCTGCCTATGCTACGATTGCCAATAACGGAACCTATATCAAACCGAAATTATACACAAAGGTAGTGGATCATGACGGAAATGTTATTTTAGACAATACGGCACCGGAAACCCATCAGGTTATCAAGGAAAGCACGGCTTATCTTTTAACCAGTGCCATGACGGATGTTGTAACCTCCGGTACCGGCGGCAGTGTAAACTTTGGCGGTATGCCGATTGCCGGTAAGACCGGTACCACATCGGATTACAATGATGTCTGGTTCAGCGGCTACACACCTTACTATACGGCTACTACCTGGACCGGCTATGACAACAACACCAAATTATCCAGTTCAGCCGAAAAGAATCTCGCCAAAACCATGTGGCGTGCCGTTATGAGCCGTATTCACGAGGAATTACCGGCAAAATCATTTAATACACCAAGTGGTATTGTTACTGCAACGGTATGCTCCAGATCCGGCAAACTGCCGATCCCCGGTTTATGTGATGCCACTCTGACAACGGAGTATTTTGCAGAGGGAACCGTACCGGAAACCACCTGTGATGTACATTATCAGGGAACTTTATGTGCTTACAGCGGTCTTCCTGCATGTATGGATTGTCCGTTCAAACAGGAAGGAGTTTTTGAACTTCCCCTTCAGGAAGATCCCTCCCTCTGGGCAGGTTCTAATACGCTGACAACTATGGATCCCAATGCCCTTACCACGGATCCTGTTACGGGCGAAGTTACAGGCGTTGTACAGACCAGACAATGTCCTCACACCGCTGCTTTCTTTGCAGATCCTAACGCAGAAGCCGTTATTGCACAGCAACGTGCTGAGATGGAGCAACGCGCACTTGCTGCTGCGGCAGCTGCCGAAGCTGCAGCAGCTGCAGCTGCGCAATAAATTACACAGCATAATCAAGTATATAAAAGAGTTTCGCAAGCGAAACTCTAGCGCCGCTTTTGCGTCGCTTTTAGCGACAT
>CAYLSH010000055.1:0-13436 GCA_964386235.1 uncultured Lachnospiraceae bacterium
ATTTTCAAGTAAGTTCGATCATATCGAACTTACTTGTCTTTTTATTTATTACGTTCGACAAGTATAAAAGCGTGCGCAAAAAAGGAGCTGCTTACGCAACTCCCATACATTTTCCGATCCAGTATAAAATGCCCAGACCCCAACTGGTGAGCAGACCGTATAGGATTACAGGGCCTGCAATCGTAAAGATCTTGCAGCCGATCCCAAAGACCTGTCCTTCCTTCCGGTATTCGATAGCGGCAGATGCCACACCGTTTGCAAAACCCGTGATAGGTACCAGTACACCGGCACCGGCGTATTTGGCAATGGGTGCAAAGAGATTCAGACCGGTAAAGATCACACTCAAAAGAACCAGCAACAGGGAGCACCAACTCCCTGCCGTTTTGTCATCCATGCCCATATTCATGGCGGTATTGATGATAAACTGCCCGATCATACAGACTGCTCCGCCCGTCCAAAAGGCATGAAACATCTGTTTTAGAAGGCTGTGCGTTGGTGTAATTTCCTTTACCAGATCCTGATACTCCTGATCCCTCCTTTCTCCACGCTGATCCATAATGGGCGGTTTATTGTTAAACTCTTTCATGCTACTCCTCCATACATAAAAATTCCATAGATAAAATATAAGATACTTCCCACGGCTTTTCCAAGCGCCATGGATAAGACGGCTACGCCCATTCCATGACGAAAACGGGAACGCCTGGCAAAAATCGGAATGGAATCTAACATTTCTGCAATCGCAAGTGCCAGACAGCCCACGAAAATTCCTGCAAAAAAGCCAAATACCATCAGAAACAGAATTCCCGGAAATCGTTCCCCGATTCCCAAAACCGGATTAAAAATCGTAGCAAGCCCTCCGATCAGGGTCCCGCAGACAGCCATTTCTTCATATAAAAAAATATGCTTTGCAGTGTGAGTCTTTCCGGCAAACCGCGGTACCAGTCCAATGGCGATCATGGTCGTAAATACACCTCCCGAAACACAAAAACCGGCACCGGCACCGAGAACTGTAAGAAGTACCTTCTGAAAAATAGTTTCTACCATCCGTCCTGCTTACTCCTTATTAACATCCATCTCCAGCTGCATACGATCCGCATAATCAATCAGTGTCTGATTAACCTCATCTTCGTAGATGCGCATTTCCACCTCAATCGGTGTCGGATCCTTGGTAATACGCTTGCCCCCTATATGATTAAAGAATACAATGATTCCCACGCAAAGCCCTATCGAATAGGCAACTTCCAATACGGAAAGGCCGGTCGATTCCACACCTGTGATCATTTTATGGATCCCATTAAAGAGCTTGGTGATCCCAATGTCATTATGAAACGCCATAATCGTAAAAGAAGTACCAAAGAACGTAATCATCGCAACAAAGGCAATTTTTAACCACTCCTTCCACTTGGGCATATTGTCTCTGGCAATCCGCTCTACGACCACATCACTTTCTCCGATGCTCTGTACCTCAATCCCGGGATACTGTTCATCAAGTTTCTGAATAATATTCATGACACTAATGACTTTTCTTGCATTCTTCCCATCGGGAAGTTTGCATATTTTCGTGCATTTACACTTGTTGACAACATTGTCATTTTTACAATACAAACTACCAAGATCCTTTAGGAAAATATCATCCGTCGCAATTTCCACATTCTTCTCCAGTTTCAGATACAGTGTAATCTGTTCCATATATACCTCTCTCCGTTCTGCCGTCTTCCGGTAGCGCAAATAATAAAATCTTAGATACAGTATCTGCTCTTTCTCAATTTTTATTCTTCCGATTTATTTTTTCCCGCATTTTCAGCAAAATCTTTTTTTCCAGGCGGCTTACCTGTACCTGACTGATCCCGCAGGCTTTTGCAACCTCCGTCTGTGTCTTATCCTCAAAATACCGCATGATTATCAGCTTTTTCTCTATTTCTGACAGATCTGTCATGATCTGCTCTATTAAAACCTGATTTAATATTTCTTCTTTTTCAGTATCCTCCGTATTGCAACATGCCTGTCCGATTCCCTTTCTGGAGCCGCCGGCAACCACCTGATCCACAAGATACAATTCGTTGCCATCGGACTGGTACACGGACTGATAGATGGACTCCACTTCACAGGATGATTCCATGGCAAGCAGAATATCTTCCTTCGAAAGTCCGGTTAACTCCGCGATCTCTTCCATATCCGGCTCCCGCCCGTTTTTATGCATAAACTCTTCCGCTGCCTTACGGATATGCATATTGTTTTCTTTCAGGCTGCGTGACACCTTTACGATTCCGTCATCCCGCAAAAAACGCTTGATTTCACCGCAAATCAATGGAACCGCATATGTGGAAAATTTGACTTCATATGAAAGATCAAATTTATCGATAGCCTTAATCAATCCAATGCTGCCGATCTGAAACAGATCCTCCGCATCCACGCCCCTGCCGATGTATCGCCGGACCACATGTTGAACCAGTCCCAAATTTTTTTCTACCAGTACATCCCGAAGTTCTTTTTTTCCTGCCTGTAATTGTTCAATCAGTACGGTAGTATCATCCATAATCCCTTACTACTCCTCACAAATCCAGGGATTATAACCGATTTCTTTCTGCATCCGGATCAAAGTTCCTTCACCCGGTACGGATTCCACTTCCAGTTCGTCCATAAATGCCTCCATAAAGGAAAATCCCATACCGGAGCGGTCCTCATCCGGTTTTGTCGTAAACAGAGGTTCCATAGCCTGTTTTACATTTTCAATCCCGACTCCCTTGTCCTCTATTTCAACGCATAGAACCTTGTCTTCCCATTGGCAATGCATTCTTACTTTGCCCTTGTTTTCTCCATATCCATGGATAATGGCATTCGTCACAGCCTCCGACACCGCTGTTTTGATATCGGACAATTCTTCCAGCGTTGGATTTTTCTCCGTTACAAAAGCCGCAACTGCAACTCTGGCAAGACTTTCATTGATTGAAACCGCATCAAAAATCAATTCCATTTCATTATCCGTTTTACACGTCTTTGCACTATTCATTTATTCATCCTCCAAAATTTCTATAATACGCTGCAATCCCGACATATGTAATATTTTCCGGATCTGCTGGCTGACATGAATGGCATATACCTTCCCCTGAAAACAGGTGATCTTTTTATACCTGCCCAAAATAATACCGATACCGGAACTGTCCATGAATTCCGTTTCCGAAAAATCAAAAATCAGATTTTTCACTTCGCTTTTGCATATCATTTCATCCGCCTTCCGGCTAATTCCGGATGCATTGTGATGATCTACCTCTCTTGGCATGTAAATGCAAAGATAATGATCGATCACCTTAAAATCTTCTTCTACTCTCATAATTTCCTCCTCTTTTCAATTTCCTGCTTATGTGGCATATACTGTCAATCTTTTTCCCAAATCGACAAATGCATATAAAAAGAGCACCATACAAAATCCTCTTTTGTATCGTGCTCTTTACACATCTTTCTTTATTCTTCTTATTCTTCTGCATTCAGGTCATTGATAAATGCCTGTGAACGGTTGGCTTTCTCCGTATTGGGGAAAAGTTCAATTACCTGCTGATAAGTTGCAAGGGCATTGGCGGTATCGCCCGCTTTCCGATAGGCATTCCCCAGATTGTACAAGGCTTCTCCATTGGTGTTATCATAGGTAAATGCCTTGCTTAAGTAATCGATCGCCTCATCATAGGATTCACTCTGGTAGGCTTCCATTCCGGTGTCATAATAACTCTTGCCAACCGACGTTCCTACTTCCGATCTGAGATGATTGTATACCTTTTCAAATGCTTCTCCGGCTGTCACCGACATATCTTCATCAATCAGATCCAGGTAAGCTGCTATGGATGAAGTGTCCGTTGGATCCTGAATATACAGATAAGCTGCCAACAACAGGTTATCCACTGCCGAAAGTTTACCATCCTTGCCCGTATATCCTGCCAATTCTGCCTGCATTTTTTCTTTTTCACCGGTAAGTGTCTTAACTTCCTGCTCCAATTCCGCAATCCTGGCAGTTTTTACGTCCATTTCTTCATTGACGGTCTTTAGTTCTTCGTCTATGCCCTGTTTCGCGGACTGTACCCGCGCCGGTAAAATCAAAAAGCAGGCGGCAGCCACTCCTATGATAATTCCCACTAAAATATTGCCGAGCGGAGCAATTCCTTTGGACTCCTTGGCATTGAGGGGCTGGATAATGGTCTCATTTCCTCTCCGGTACTTAACCGTATCCATCGTTTTCCTGCGATTGCCCATCCCGCTTTCATTTTCCACCTCTAACATGGAATCCACTTCCTGAAGATAACGAAGTGTAACGGTATTGTTCACATCCACCCTGCGGCATTTTTCCAATTCTCTCTTGGCATCGGACCACTTTTCCGCGCGTATGTACAAAAGGGCTAACAACTGGTGCGCCTGTACAAACTTCGGATTCAGGGAGATAACCTTTTTTAACTGGATCACGGCAAGATCAAGACTGTCCTGATAACAGTACGACAGTGCAAGATTGTATTTTTTAATCGTCTGGCTGATCGTTTCCAGCGTGGACGGATCATTCTGCATCATATTCAGATAATCATCCGCTATATTTTTGGACGGACGAAGATTCTTGCTGATTACCCACTCACTCATGGCAGCAACCGCTTCTCCCATCTCAAAGTAAATAAGTCCTAAGAGATTTCTCGCTTCCACGTGATTTTTATTCAGTTTCAGGCACTGGCGGAGATTCTCGATTGCTCCGGACAGGTCACGCACACCGGCTCTTTCCAGTGCATCGTTATAATATAAATTGGCGGTGCCCATAATCCGTTTGTAACGAACCACGTCCGCACCACAGTTTGTACAGAAATCATGTTCTGTCAAACCGGCTCCACAATTAAAACAAATCATATTCCTATTTCCCCATATTCAACTAACTAATCTACTACTGCTGCTGTTGTTGTTTTCTCTTTTTAGGAGCAGGGGCTGCAGCCTCTTTATCTTCCTTTACAAGACTGACAAGCAGATCCGCCATATCCGTAAGATCCTGATTGTAAATCGCATCTTCTGCTTCTTCTATCTCAAGTGATGGGTGAAATTTTTTTAATTCTTCTTCAAAATTAATCATCTTGGTACATTCTCACTTTCTAACCATTCTTTCAACTGTCCCACCAGGTACAACGATCCTGCTACATACACAAAATCAAGGGCACCTCTATCCTTAAGCATTTCCCGTAGTGCCTCCTGCGGTGTGCCAGCATGTCTGGCATCTGCCGCATCCGCAAATATCTGCTCTAATTTTTCCGTTCCTACTCCTCTGGCATTGTCAACCGGTGCCGTATAGATACGGGAAAACAGACCGCTATCCATGATCTTTTTGCCCATTTTATCATATTGTTTATCACAGACTACAGAAAACAAAAGCATTCTGCTGCCCTGACAAGCATCCCGACTGACGGATTCAAGAAATGCATCTATTCCATCTTCATTGTGTGCTCCGTCCAAAAAAACATGGGGAAGCACCTCTTCCATCCTGCCATCCCAGTGCATGGCAAGGATTCCTTTTTGCAGCAGATCCTCACTGAGCGGCTCAGATCCACCCCACAACACTTCCGCTGCGCATATTGCCACTATGGCATTTTCCACCTGATAAAAAGCAGTGGTGCCAATCGTGAACCTAACATATCCATAATAACGAGATTTATAAGAAAAATCAATATGTTTATTACGAAAGGAAATCATGTCTGCGTCAGTTTTCGACACATTATAAAGGGGACTCGACAAACTATATGCTTTTTTTTCAATTACTCTGTCCGCACTTTCCTTGTCCTGCAAATAGACAACCGGGACCTGTGGTTTTATAATCCCCGCTTTTTCCGCAGCAATCTGCTCTATCGTGTCTCCCAGATACTCCATATGATCGTACCCGATCTTCGTAATAATGCATAAAGCCGGGTTGTCAATACAGTTGGTCGCATCCAATCTGCCACCAAGCCCGGTTTCCAGCAAAATCACATCGGTTTTTTCTTTTTCAAAGCAAAGCATCCCAATAAAAAATAACCACTCAAAAAAAGAAGGATGATACTCCCGGTATTCCTCTTTGGAGTCACAAAAAAGGAAAAGCTTGTGTGCAAGGGATAAAAAAGAAGCCAGAAACTCTTCTTTTTTTATGCACTCCCCATCCACGCGCACACGTTCCCTGATATCACAAAGATGCGGGGATGTAAACATCCCCACCTTCTGCTGCATCTGTAAGCAAATGGACTGTAAAAACGCACAGACACTTCCTTTTCCGTTCGTGCCTGCCACATGAACAATCTTTGCCCGGCTTCCCGGCTTATCAAGGTACGCATAAAAAGCCCTTGTGATGTCCATGTTATTTTTCCCTGTAAAGCGGGGGATCTCCAAGCAATACGCTACCGCCGCTTCATACGTTTTTACGTCCTGCAGATTCATTATTTTGCTCCAAAATGCTTTATTTTTTCAGTTGTGCCAGACGTGCCTGCACTTCTTCTAACATCTGACGGTATTTCGCCAGTTTTGCACGTTCTTCCTCGATCTTTGCCTGCGGTGCTTTTGCCACGAACTTTTCATTGGAAAGCATTCCATCCGCACGCTTAATTTCCCCCTGCAAACGTCCTTCTTCTTTTTCCAGACGGGCGATCTCAGCGGACAGATCCACCAGATCCGCAAACGGCATATATACAGTGGCATCCGGAATCACAACGGAAACCGCATCATCTGCAATTCCTGCTTTATCTGCCTGGATCATGACCTCGGAAGCATATGCCAGGGAAGCAAAGAATAATCTGCCTTCCTCAAAAGTAGAACGGATATCTTCTTTTTCACTTACTACATAAACTAACGCTTTTCGGCTCGGTGCCACATTCATGTTTGCGCGGGCGTTACGGATACCGCGGACTGCTTCTTTGATCGTTTCGATATCGTTTTCTTCCTTTGCAAAAGCACGTTCTTTATGATACTCCGGCCATTTGGAGATCATAATGGATTCTTCCTCTGACTGAAGAGTACAGAAAATCTCTTCTGTTACAAATGGCATATATGGATGTAAGAGTTTCAATGCATCAATCAATACGGTCTTTAATGTAAAGAGTGCCGCATTCTGGCTCTTTGTATCGTCACTGTTGTACAGACGGGGTTTTACCATCTCGATGTACCAGTCACAGAATTCATCCCAGATAAAATCATATACCTTCTGTACGGCAATACCCAGTTCAAAGTGATCCATGTTATCGGTCACTTCTTTTACCAGATTGTTTAATTTGGATAAGATCCATTTATCCACCGGTTCTAAGTCTGCTGCACTGCAAGGTGTGATTTCCTTGCCTTCCATATTCATCATAATGAAACGGGAAGCATTCCATACCTTATTGGCAAAATTACGGCTGTTTTCCACACGCTCATTATAAAAACGCATGTCATTACCCGGTGCATTTCCTGTGATCAGGGTCAGACGCAACGCATCCGCACCATACTGATCAATAATCTCTAACGGATCGATACCATTTCCCAAAGATTTTGACATCTTACGTCCCTGGGAATCACGAACCAATCCATGGAACAATACATATTTAAACGGTTTTTCTTTCATCTGTTCAAAGCCGGAGAAGATCATACGGATAACCCAGAAGAAAATAATATCATATCCGGTAACCAGCACATCGGTCGGATAGAAGTATTTCAGATCTTCCGTCATTTCCGGCCAGCCAAGAGTGGAAAATGGCCAAAGTGCAGAAGAAAACCATGTATCCAATGTATCCGGATCCTGCTCCAAATGCGTGCATCCGCATTTTGGACATTTTTCCGGGGCTTCTTTTGCCACTACGATCTCCCCGCATTCCTGGCAATAGTATGCCGGAATCCGGTGTCCCCACCACAACTGACGACTGATACACCAGTCACGGATGTTGTCCGTCCAGTTAAAGTATGTTTTTTCCATACGCTCCGGAATCAGTTTGATCTCACCATTTTTTACAGCTTCCACTGCCGGTTTGATCAATTCATCCATTTTTACGAACCACTGCTTTTTAATGAGGGGTTCGATCGTTGTCTTACATCTGTCATGGGTACCAACATTGTGGCTGTAATCTTCAATCTTTACCAAAAGCCCCATCTCATCCAGTTCTTTTACGATGGCTGCACGGGCCTCATAACGATCCATGCCTTCAAACTTACCGCCGTTTTTGTTGATGGTCGCATCATCATTCATGATGTTGATCTCAGGCAGATTGTGTCTTTTACCAACTTCAAAATCGTTCGGGTCATGGGCGGGTGTAATCTTAACTACACCGGTACCAAATTCCATATCTACATATTCATCCGCAACGATCGGGATCTCTCTATTTACTATAGGAAGCATTACCTTCTTGCCGATCAGATCCGTATATCGCTCATCCTTAGGATTAACTGCAACTGCAGTATCTCCTAACATGGTCTCCGGACGTGTTGTTGCAAATTCGAGGAAACGATCCGTTCCCACGATCGGGTATTTAATATGCCAGAAATGTCCTGCCTGTTCCTGATACTCTACTTCTGCATCGGAAATGGAGGTATTACATACCGGACACCAGTTGATGATCCGGCTTCCCTTGTAGATCCAGCCTTTTTCATGCATCTTACAGAACACTTCCGTAACTGCCTTATTACAGCCTTCATCCATGGTAAAACGTTCTCTGTCCCAGTCACAGGAAGAACCCAGTTTCTTCAACTGGCTGATGATACGTCCGCCGTATTCCTTTTTCCAGTCCCATGCACGCTCTAAGAAGCCCTCTCTTCCCAGATCTTCCTTGGAAATGCCTTCTTCTTTCATTTTTTCAATAATCTTAACTTCCGTAGCAATGGAAGCATGATCGGTTCCGGGCTGCCACAACGCATTGTAGCCCTGCATTCTCTTATAACGGATCAGAATATCCTGCATGGTATTATCCAGTGCATGTCCCATATGCAGCTGTCCCGTGATATTTGGGGGTGGAATCACGATTGTGAACGGAGTCTTGCTGTGATCCACTTCCGCATGGAAATATTTTTTATCCAGCCAGTTCTGATAAATTCGGTCTTCAATCCCTTTGGGATCATAGGTCTTTGCCAATTCTTTTGCCATGTTCGTTTTCCTTTCCTGTGTAACGATTGTTCGTACTGTTCCATATAATATTTTTTAATAAATAAGGGTTTCGCCTGCGAATACAGCACCGCTTTTGCGTCGCCTTTCGCGACATTCTGCCTATACAAAAACGCCCTCTGCCGACACCAGTCAGCAAAGGGCGAATATTCGCGGTACCACCTTTGTTCGCTTTGTTCGATCGCATCATACACAATGCACCTTCGACCAAAACCTCACAGGCTCTGTTAAGCCGTATCCTGTAACGGGGATGAGCCGTGAAAACTTACTGTTATTTCAGTCTCCCGATTCAAAAGCTACCTTCCGAATCCCTTCCTTTAAAACTCCTTACAGCCATGATTCGTACCTTTGGCATCAACCAATCGCCGGCATACTCCGTAAAACGCCTTCCCGGTTAAAAACACCGATACAATCAAGGGAATTTCTCTCTGTCAAGGGGTAATCCGTACTCCTCTTTCTCATCATCTTTTACCTTCTTAATCTAGTTCTTAATCATACCCAGTTTTTTGTTTTTTGTCAAATAATTTTTGTCCTAATATCTCTTCACGCCCGGCATCGGTACGTAATCCGTTTTAAGCAAAACCGGACGCAATGCCATATACACAATCACGGATACGATTGCAGACAGCACAGCGTTGATCCCCGTCGATGCTATGTTCCAGGCCAAAACCAGTTCTGCTGCCGGTTTTCCCAAAATCAATAACTTATAAAAATAACCAACCAGCGGATCGAAGATCACATTAAAGAGAAGACCGCCTGTTGCGGCAGCAATCGTCCAGACAAGCACTTTTTTCCTGTCCGTAAGGTTGTTGATTTTTCCCATACGATGAGCGATCAGTCCGGTGATCAGACCGATGCACAATTTCAGCACAAAGGTCTTGGGGGCATACACAATATACACCGGATCAAAAAGGTCCCCGATCGTCATACCGATGGCACCTCCCAATCCTCCATAAAAGCCTCCTAAAATCAGCGCACCCAGTACACATACTGCATTTCCCAGATGGATGGAAGTGGCATCCCCTCCCGGAAGTGTGATCTTAATCTGTAAAAACGTAAATACCACGTAAGAAAGTGCCGCAAAGACACCTGTAAATACCATCTGCATCAATTTATCATGTTTCATAATCATCCTCATTTCCGCAGATAATTATAGCCAGTGTGTCGTACTGAACACATCATCTGCAACTACATATGCACCCGATTGATGTTATTATACTTCTCACTGGCTATTTAAAAAGTGCCAATATTTAATTTTTTAACCAGTCCGGTTTAGTTTTTACTCATGGTGGCAATCACATCCGGAAGTTCATCCATAGATGCAGCGGCAGCAACTGCGCCTTCCCTAAGCATCTCATCCGCATCACCAAATCCGTAACGGACTGCAATACAGTCGATACCGATGCTTTTTGCTCCCTCTAAATCAAACATCGTATCTCCAACCAGACATATTTTTTCCTTGGGAATGTCGCAATAGCGACGCATGGCTTCCTGCAATACTTCTTCCTTGGTATCGATCCTATGATCAAACGTTGCTCCCACAACATCATCAAACAGATCCAGCAATTCAAAATGCTCCAATATTTTTTTGCAGTATTCTTCCGGTTTAGAAGATGCTATGCCAATCCGGTATCCCTGATTCTTTAATGCAATGACGCATTCCCTGACTCCCGGATACAAACGGCATTCAAAAAGTCCAACGGACTGATAACGCTCCCGATAGATCTCGATTGCATCCAATGCCTGTTCTTTGCTAAGTCCATACCACTTTTGAAAAGAATCTACCAATGGCGGTCCTATGAAGGGCCTGAACTTTTCAATATCCTCTTCCTCAATCCCCATTTTGTGAAGTGCATACTGCGATGACTTAGCCACTCCTTCAAAAGAATCAATTAAGGTTCCATCCAAATCAAATAATATTGCTTCCATCCCAATCTCCGTTCTTTTTTAGTACATCGGTTTCTTAATAACCAGACCAAAGACGATGTACTAGGCTTCCGGAATAATGATTGCTGCAATAATGTAAGCAAGGATTCCTGAGCCTCCAAAGAATGTCAGAACCACCCATAAAAGACGAATGATCGTCGGATCCAGATTGAAATATTCTGCAATCCCTGCACATACACCACAAAACATCTTGTTCGTTGATTTTGTTAATCTTTTATCCATTTTATTCTCCTCCTTTTGATAAACAAGTTTAATCTTCAAATACTATTTCTATATTTCCCATACCACATTCTAAATCATAATCTGACTGCGCGTTGTTGTCAATCTTCTGCTCAGTACTCACTCCGGTATAGGAATGCTGCCCTACAATAACTCTTCCCATGCCACATTCAACCGCATAGTTATGATCTTCTTCTTTTCCATCCAGCCACATCTGTATGTTACCCATGCCACATGAGGCCTCCAGTTCATCGCTTACTTCTCCGTGAAAAGCAAAACTTCCCATTCCGACATCAATATCCATCTCTTTCGCAGTTCCGCGATCAACCGTAATTTCTCCGGCACCGATGTAAAAAGATGCTTTCCTGCTTTCAACCTCATCCACCGTCATCTTACCGGCACCAAGATCCACATATATCTTGTCGCAGTTTAATGTATCGCAAACCATTTCACCGGCTCCCAGATCCATACTAATCTCATCGAAAACAGTACCCTTTGGCACCGCTATTCTGACTTTGTTACGTTTACTGTCATTACCGAGATTTATATGGAAGAAAGTGTACTGTTTGGGAGTACTTACACGGATCTTATCGCCATCCAGCGTCACATTGATTTTATCTGCTGCATTCACGATCAGATCCTCTCCATCCGTTTCTACAATCTCAAAATACCCTGCGCTCAGATCCAGATCCAATTTCGGATTTTTCACATCGCTTAAGGAAATAACTTTTTCCTTGGTCATGGCCATCGACTCAAGATTCTTCAGAAACCCCACATTCAGGTCCGCATCCGTTATCAACGTTTTTGTGTTACTGATTCCGCCCGCAAAAGCGGCAATACTTGCCACTACCACGCCAACACCAATACAGATACCGGCGCCAATGACAAAACCTTTCATTCCTTTTTTCATACAAATCCTCCATTCCGAGAGTGTTTTTCACACTATCAACCCATTTTTTTCTTCTCAAACGGCTTCCGGCATAAATTGATAAAACCTCTGAAAAGTGGCGGTACCACCTTCGTTAAAATCCAGATTCCAAGGATGGTTACCAAAACGCCAATTCCGATCAGCACAAGCCCGACGCCCAAAAGCAATGCTCCCGTCAGCGCGGAAGAAAACAGAGCAATAAAGCCTGCCACAACCAGGGCAACTCCACTGATTCCGATCGCTACACCGGCAATTGCCACAGTAAATAAAAGAACCAACGCTACCACTATTATTGAAAACAATACAGACAGAAGCGCCACACCCAAAGGTCCCAGAATCGGAAGTGCAAAAATTGCAAGGATAATAACAACAATCAACAGACCGCCTCGCAAATCTCGTTTCTGCGGTGTTCTCTGAGCCACTTCATTTCTTTCATATGTATAATCACTGTAACCGCTTTCACTGTATTCTGCTGACTCTTTGTTTTCTTCATTCAGACCATATTTAATCGTTGTTGCCACCTTTTCCGGTGAGCCAAGTGATGCGATCACGGATGCCTCATTTTCAACACCCGCATCATCAAAATAATCTTCGTAATAATTTAGTGCTTCTTCTCTTTCTGATTCCGTAATATCAGAAAGGAGTTCTCTTAATCTCGACATAAATTCTGCCCTATTCATTCTTCATTCCCCCTTCAAACATACTGGTAATTTTACTGGAGTATCGTTTCCATTCATTTTCATATAATGTAAGCTGTGCATTTCCTTTTTCCGTCACTTTATAATAACGTCGGTTTCTGCCCGCACACTCCTGATCATAAACTTCTAAACATTCATCTTTCTGCAATCGTCTCAACACCGGATATAATGTGGATTCTGACAATTCAATAACCTGTCTTACTTCCTGGGTGATCTTATATCCATATGTCCCTTCCGGTTCTCTGGAAACAACCGCTAAGACGATCGCATCTAACAATGCTGCGCCGGTATTAAAAACCATTTTTCATTCTCCTTCCTGCTCATTTTTTTTGCCTCCCTTAAATACGTTTGTACTTTATTTCTATAATATTATACGGTGTATAATATTGTTTACGCTGATACTATACAACGTATAATATTATTTGTCAATACAGTATTATACATTTTATAATTTTTATTTTTTTTTTAGATATTTCCCTCGACAGGAACTTTGCTCCTGTCGAGGGCGGAAGTAGCTCTCCTAGAAATACGTAGCTCTCCT
>CAYLSH010000056.1:0-13006 GCA_964386235.1 uncultured Lachnospiraceae bacterium
GGCTATGTATCAAAAGTTTTCTTTCTTCGCTGTCAAAGTATAGATGGGTTTTCTTTTCTTTCATAATCAACACCGTCCTTTCCTGTTTCTATTATATGTAAAACAGAAAAGCATCTCAAAGGTGCAAAATGGGTAAAAAATAAGCGTACCACTATTTCTAATGATACGCTTATTGTAATTCAGTTTTTAATCAAGGTCGATTAGCACCCTCACGGTTGTATCTCGCCACTGATTTTTCCTTACATATTGACCGTTAGCCTTTCGATAGGCTGCTGCCTGCTCAAAAGATAGCGGTAAATCAAAGGAAAGAGAACTCCTACCTATTTGCGATAGCTGCCTGTGCTGCTGCCAGTCTTGCGATCGGTACACGGAACGGTGAGCAGGATACATAGTCAAGGCCGATCTTGTGACAGAATTCTACGGAAGAAGGATCTCCGCCGTGCTCGCCACAGATTCCGATGTGCAATGCCGGGTTGACCGGTTTGCCCAGTTGGATTGCCATTTCCATCAGTTTGCCGACACCAATCTGGTCAAGTTTGATGAAAGGATCGTATTCAAAGATCTTTGTATCGTAGTATCCGCCCAGGAATTTGCTCGCATCGTCACGGGAGAAACCGTAAGTCATCTGTGTCAGATCGTTTGTACCGAAACAGAAGAAGTCTGCGTCTTTTGCGATCTCATCCGCTGTCAGTGCGGCACGCGGGATCTCAATCATCGTACCCACTTCGTATTCCATGGAAACACCGGCTGCTGCAATTTCTTCATCCGCTGTTTTTACAACTACTTTCTTTACAAAATCAAATTCCTTTACATCTCCTACGAGTGGAATCATGATCTCCGGTTTCATATCCCAGTCAGGATGGGCCTTCTTCACTTCGATTGCGGCGCGGATCACTGCCTTGGTCTGCATTCTCGCAATCTCAGGATAAGTAACGGCAAGACGACATCCTCTGTGTCCCATCATCGGGTTGAATTCGTGAAGACTGTCGATCATAGCCTTGATCTCACGAACGCTCTTGTTCTTTGCCTTAGCCAGTTTTTCAATGTCCGCTTCTTCTGTTGGAACGAACTCATGAAGTGGCGGATCTAAGAAACGGATCGTGACCGGATTGCCTTCCAATGCTTCGTATAACGCCTTGAAATCGCCCTGCTGGTATGGCAGGATTTTCTCCAAAGCGGTTTCTCTTTCTTCTACGGTATCGGAGCAGATCATTTCACGGAATGCTGCGATTCTGTCTGCTTCAAAGAACATATGCTCTGTACGGCAAAGTCCGATGCCTTCTGCTCCCAGTTCTCTTGCACGCTTTGCGTCCGCCGGTGTATCGGCATTGGTACGCACTTTCATCCTGCGGAATTTGTCCGCCCATGCCATAACCCGTCCAAATTCTCCGGCAATGGTTGCATCCACTGTCTTAATCTGTCCGGCATAGATATTTCCGGTTGTACCATCAATGGAGATATAATCTCCCTCTGAAAACTCCTGACCGCCCAGGGTAAATCTCTTGTTGGCTTCATCCATAATGATATCGCCGCATCCGGATACACAGCATGCACCCATTCCACGTGCCACTACTGCCGCATGGCTGGTCATACCGCCACGTACCGTTAAGATACCCTGGGATACTTTCATACCGGTGATATCTTCCGGTGAAGTCTCAAGGCGGACAAGAACGACTTTCTCGCCTCTTGCTGCCCATTCTTCCGCATCTTCTGCTGAGAATACAACTTTACCGCAAGCGGCTCCCGGAGAAGCACCGAGTCCTTTGCCTGCAGGAGTTGCTGCCTTTAAGGCTGCGGTATCAAACTGTGGATGCAGTAAAGTATCCAGATTACGGGGATCGATCATAGCCACTGCTTCTTCTTCCGTTCTCATACCCTCATCCACCAGATCACAGGCAATCTTTAATGCCGCCTGTGCGGTTCTCTTTCCGTTACGGGTCTGTAACATATACAGTTTGCCGTGTTCTACCGTAAATTCCATATCCTGCATGTCGCGGTAATGCTTTTCAAGAGTAGCACAAACTTCTGTAAACTGTTTGAATGCTTCCGGGAATTTCTGTTCCATTTCAGCGATCTTCATAGGGGTACGAACACCGGCAACAACGTCCTCGCCCTGCGCATTCGTTAAAAATTCACCAAACAATCCTTTATTACCGGTTGCCGGATCACGGGTAAAAGCAACGCCGGTTCCGCAATCATCACCCATATTACCAAATGCCATGGACTGCACATTAACAGCCGTTCCCCATGAATAGGGGATATCGTTGTCACGACGATATACATTGGCACGTGGATTATCCCAGGAACGGAATACCGCCTTGATCGCCCCCATCAACTGTTCCTTAGGATCATCCGGGAAGTCTTCCCCAATCTTTTCTTTGTATTCTGCTTTAAACTGGTTTGCCAGTTCTTTTAAATCTTCTGTCGTCAGTTCTACGTCCAATTTCACGCCACGTTTTTCTTTCATGGCATCGATCAGTTCTTCAAAATACTTCTTGCCCACTTCCATAACCACGTCAGAATACATCTGGATAAATCTGCGATAGCAGTCCCATGCCCAACGTGGATTGCCTGACATTTCCGAAATAGTCTCCACTACTTCTTCGTTTAAGCCAAGATTCAATATGGTGTCCATCATACCCGGCATGGAAGCACGCGCACCGGAACGAACCGATACTAAGAGCGGATTCTTTTTATCGCCGAATTTTTTGCCTGTAATTTCTTCCATCTTAACGATGTACTCATCAATCTGCGCACGGATCTCCTCATTGATTTCCCTGCCATCTTCATAGTACTGCGTACATGCCTCCGTTGTAATGGTAAATCCCTGGGGCACCGGAAGACCGATATTGGTCATTTCAGCAAGATTTGCTCCTTTGCCGCCCAGAAGATTTCGCATGGACGCATCCCCTTCTTTAAACAAGTATACCCACTTTGCCATTCCTACATCTCCTTTTCCTCTCTCATTTTTCTCTCGTTTTCTCTCTTATAAAAGGTTTTCGATACCGGTCATAACCATCCGCTTTGGTACGGTAATAAAAAACGGATAACGCAAAGTAAGACGGGGAAACCGTCTTACTTTATTATGTCATTTTTGACCTTGGTATCTAATTTATCTTAAAATGAAAATTTGTCTGCAAAATATGCATCCAGATCTTCAATTTTAATTCTCTCCTGTTCCATGGAATCACGGAAACGTACTGTTACGGACTGATCCTCTTCGGATTCAAAATCATATGTAATACAGAAAGGTGTACCGATCTCATCCTGACGGCGGTATCTCTTTCCGATATTACCCCTGTCATCAAATTCACAGTTATACTTCCTGCTCAACTGTGCAAAGATTTTTTCAGCACCTTCGTTCAGTTTCTTGGATAACGGAAGCACACCGATCTTGACCGGTGCAAGTGCCGGATGGAAATGCAATACGGTACGCACATCCCCTTCTCCGATCTCTTCTTCGTCATATGCTGCACAAAGGAACGCAAGTACAACACGGTCAGCACCTAATGAAGGTTCTACAACATAAGGTACATATTTTATATTCTTCTGATCATCAAAATAACTCATATCCTGTCCGGATACATTCTGATGCTGGGTCAGATCATAATCCGTTCTGTCGGCAATACCCCACAATTCTCCCCAGCCGAATGGGAATAAGAATTCGATATCCGTTGTTGCCTTGGAATAGAATGATAATTCTTCTTTATCATGGTCTCTTACACGCATTTCTTCCGGTTTAATACCCAGAGTCTGTAACCAGTCAATACAGAATTGTTTCCAATAGGCAAACCACTCTAAATCCGTATCCGGTTCACAGAAGAATTCCAGTTCCATCTGTTCAAATTCTCTTGTACGGAAGGTAAAGTTACCCGGAGTGATCTCGTTACGGAAAGATTTACCGATCTGACCGATACCAAACGGAATTTTCTTACGGGATGTTCTCTGTACATTTTTAAAGTTAACAAAAATACCCTGTGCGGTTTCCGGACGAAGGTATACCGTATTCTTTGCATCCTCTGTTACGCCCTGGAAAGTCTTAAACATCAGATTGAACTGACGAATATCCGTAAAATTATGTTTGCCGCAGGTAGGACATGGTACATTGTGATCATCAATAAATGCTTTCATCTTTTCCTGTGACCATCCGTCAATGCTGCCATCCAGCGCAATGTTATTTTCTGCCGCAAAATCTTCAATGATCTTGTCTGCGCGGAAACGCTCATGACATTCCTTACAATCCATCAAGGGATCCGAAAAACCGCCAAGATGACCGGAAGCTACCCATGTCTGCGGATTCATTAAGATCGCACAGTCAACACCGACATTGTATGGATTCTCCATGACAAATTTCTGCCACCATGCTCTCTTTACGTTGTTTTTTAATTCCACACCGAGATTACCGTAATCCCAGGTATTGGCAAGACCTCCGTAGATCTCAGATCCCGGGTAGACAAATCCTCTGGATTTAGCCAGTGCTACGATCTTTTCCATTGTTTTTTCCATAACTGATTCCTCCTCGTTATTTGAACACGATGACCACTGGTTCACTTCCCTTGATCACCGCTGTTTTTCCATCCTCTGATACGGTTACATTATCCGTTGCATATAAAATCTTTTTGTAAGTATGAATCGTTGCCTCATAACTGTCGGTTGCACCTTTTGCCACAACCAGATGACGTTTCTGCAATTCGTCCCAGTTCATGTCGGAAACCGTTTCTCCGTTTACATCCTTAAAACTATAATCCAGATCATAGCCCGCACTCTGTCCCTGGGCTACACTACCCTGATAGAGGAAGCCGCCGTTCATATTGCCGTAGTCATCTGCATTTTTATAATGCATCACCAACGTGATCGTACTGCCATCCGTCTGGGTGGAAATTACTTCCACGGCTTCTTTTCCTACCTTGGCATTGTAATCCGCCACTTCTTCCTGATTCATAGCAATCAATTCATCCAGATCGTAATAATCCGCCGGGAACTCTTCTATGTAGGTAACGGTAACACCACCATCCCGTTCCAGTTCCAAATTGGTGCCATTTTGCAGGTTCACTTCCCCGCATCCTGTCAAAAAAAATAAAAGAAGGCATGTGCACAAACCGATACCTTCTATTCTCTTCCTGACTTTTGTCCTTTTATTCATAAAATCTGCATCTCCTGTTTATCGTTCCTATTATACCCAAAAAGCACAGTCATTTCAATCCCTTTTTTGCCCTACGATGCGCCATCCAGCATTTCCAGGGAATGAAATCTTGCACCGGACATGCAATGTTTCCTGGTCCATGTGCCAATTTCCTGCAACTGCCCCAATACCTCATCGGCAACGGCAAAGGTATATAGTTTTTCGATACCGGAGTTTATTATATAATCTACTGCATATTTTGTGGAATCCAAATATTGCCTTCCGGGTCTGTTTTCCATTGGCAGACCGGGAAATTCACCATTGATAACCACAGCCTTGATCTCAAATACCGCTCTGACAAGCCGGTTGTCCAAAGAAGAATGGGACAGGGCACGCAGGGACTGATAGAGCAGTTTTAACATTTCTCTTTCGTCGTTATTTTCACGGGTGTAATAATCGGCGATTTCCAGAAAATACATTCCATAGTAAGCTCCCTCAAAATCCATGCGGAGTGCTTCAAAATAATTGGAGATTTCCGTTTCGGAAAGGGTGTAGGAATCACGTCCTGCGTATAATTTGAATGTGCCAAAACAAAAAAGATTTGTAGATGCCACAAAGCGGCTGTTTGGTTTTCGTGCGCCCCTTGCAAAAGCCGTTATCTTTCCTTTTTCTTTTGTCAGCAAAACAAGGCGCCTGTCGTATTCACCGATAGGCACCGTCTTGATGATCATTCCTGTTACGTTCGTAAAATCCTGCACTTGTGGTTTCTCCTTTAGGATTTTCCTCTTCTTTGGTTGTATTCTTAAACAGCAGATAGTCCTCAACTTTTCCGGACTTCATAAACTGATCCCAGTAACTTGATTCTTTCATTCTGTGTCCATCTCCATGTTTTTTCCTCATGGTTATGGTCTGCTGTTTTACCTTTTTCTATTCGGTTTCTTTCGGATCGTAGCCAAAATTTTTCAAAAGAAAATCACTGTCACGCCAATCCTTTTTGACCTTGACCCAGAGTTGTAAAAATACCTTTGTTTCCAACAGATCTTCTATCTCCGGTCTGGCAAGAGAACCGATCTTTTTTAACATCACACCGTTTTTTCCAATGATGATTCCTTTGTGGGAATCCCGTTCACAGATAATGGTTGCGTCAATACGGCAGATGTTTTTTTCAAACTTCATACTGTCGATGGCAACGGCTACTCCGTGCGGAATCTCATCGTTTAAACTACGGAGGGCTTTTTCCCGGATCAGTTCTGCTACGATCTGACGCTCCGGCTGATCGGTGATGGTATCCTCATCATAGAATGCCGGTCCGTACGGAAGATATTTAAAAATACAGGATAAAAGCATATCCACGTTATTACCTTTTTTAGCAGAAACCGGAATGATCTCTTCAAAGTCCATCTCCTTACGATAGGTGTCAATAACTTCTAAAACCTCATCCTGTTTGATGGTATCCACTTTGTTGATCACAAGGATAACCGGTATATCTGCTTTTTTCAGATCTTCGATAATGCTCTTTTCACCGGCACCGATATACGTCGTGGGCTCCACTAAGAAAAGCACCACGTCCACATCTGCGATGGAACGCCTTGCCACTCCCACCATGTAATCTCCCAATTTGTTCTTGGACTTATGGATACCCGGTGTATCTAAGAATACGATCTGTCCTTCTTTACCGGTGTATACCGTCTGGATACGATTCCTTGTTGTCTGGGGCTTGTTGGAAGTAATCGCAATCTTCTGCCCTATGATTTTATTCATTAATGTGGATTTTCCTACATTGGGTCTGCCGACAATCGATGCAAACCCTGCCTTTTTCATTTCGTTCATATTAATCCTCATTCCGCAGACGCTTTGCGTCGAAGGAATCGCAAACTGAATTTCAGATTCAGTTTTGCGATCAGGGCTACTTTGTGGCGCCTGCGACACAAATAGCCGTGCGAAAAATAAACTATCAAGTTTATTTTTCACACTATCCTCAATTATTCCGTTTTCTGTCCGGAAGATTCCGTTTTATTCTCATTTTTTGTTTCTGCCCGGCCGGTCACTTTTTTTTCCGGTCTTTTTGCATAGATTCCGGTATTGCCGCTGTTTTTTCTCTTCTCCATCCATTCTTCTGTCAGACGGCTTGAACGTTTATCCATATACTTTGCAACCTTGCTCACAATCACAATCAGGATCACGATCACGATTCCCCACACAATAATGTATGGAATATTGATCAAAAGATTGATGAAAAACTCTTTGATGCCGTGGCATACATCGGCTACGCTCTTGGTAAATCCCTGCACAATACGCTGTCCATCCGTCAGTTCCACAGCAGGAGTCAGTTCCACCACTTCTTCAATATTGATATGTACCGTACTATAGTCCACCTGATTGTCTATAGTACGCAACTGGGAATTCATGCTTTCTAACTGGTAACGGATCTCGCCCAAACGGCTCTCGATCGTGATCATATCTTCCACGCTCTCTGCGGTTTCCAACAGTTCTAACAAACGTTCCTGCTCTTCCTGCAGCATGCGGATATGGCTGTCCAGATCCACATACTGTAAGGTGACATCTTCTACCGACTCATTACGCCCCGTGATATTGGCTTCTTCTCCAATCGTTTTCACAAAACCGTCCAGTTTGGAAGCCGGAATACGTGCCGTAATGGAGGCGCTCCGGTAAGAACTGCCGTAAGAATCCAGATATTCGATATAACCACCCAGTTGTGTGATCTGTGTTTCCAGACTAACAAGTAATCCGTCATATTCCTTGGTTTCCACATCCAGATTAACCGTCTTGATCAGTTTGCGGTTTTCCGTCGCGGCAGTGTTTTGCTCAGTAGTCACCACATCCCCATTTTCATCCAGCACCAGTCCGGCAGCCGCAGTGGTACTTTCCGCATAGGTATCTTCCATTTTCATATCAGCATCTGCCGATGTACTTTCCATATCCATACTGCTACTGCCACAGGCGGTAAGTCCCATGGATAAAACAACTGCCGTTAACAGTGCCAGAACTTTCTTTTTCATTGCAAATTCCTCCCTCGTATCTTTTTACTTCGTTTGTATCAGGCTCCGTAAAGATCCCTTACCTCACCAAACAAACCGGTTTCTTCTTTTACTTTTTCTTCATTTCCGACCACGCAAATATATTCCTGACGGATGAAAGCACGGATATATGCTGCCAGCGAACGGATTGTTTCCTGATCCGCCGCTAATAGTTCATCCCTTGCTTTTTGCAGATCTTCTATCGTCTGCCCCGTCATATACGCACTCAGGGAACGAAGCGCCTTTGCCGGAGCGTTTAACGGCGTATCCAGTTCGCCAATAGCGCCTATGATATATTGTGTCATACTGCGGTCATCCTGTTCAAAAGATGCCACATAATCCGCAGCCGCTTCATACACCTCGATCGTCTTTTTCAAATTCGGGTCACGATAGGATACAAAGTAACTCTCGCCACTCTTTGAAAAACTGCACATACAGCCGTAGGCACCGCCTTTTACACGCACCTGATTCCAGAGATAATCATACCCCATAATCACTTTCAGCACACGCAATGCGCCGGTGTATACAAGTCCTTCCTTTGTGTAATCACCGGCACGGCATACATACTGCACCTGGGAAGCCGATGTAAATCCTTCATTTTTCTTTTGCAAAAGAAACGGCTCGGTCACTTCCGGCATTTCTGCCTGCGGCAGTTTCCGGCTGAGAGCATCTGCTAAAGAAACAAATACTTCATATTCTTTTTCTTCTCCCGCAAAATCAAACATGAGTTTATCATCCGCTATAAAGAACCGGCATACTTTTTCCAATCCTTCAATCAGTTCATCCGCCCGGTTTTCCATGTCCTTTTCCATACGGCATACCAACTGATAGCACGGCATTCCGCTGATGGCGTCCTGAATGGCTCCGCTCTTTGAAAAATAAGAAATCGCACGTCCCGATGCCACCTGATGCCCTGCGGAGATCATATTGGACTGCATACGGGATTTTAACTCGCCTAAAATCTCCTGTAAACGTTTCTTATCCTTTAGATCAGAATGCAGCATAATCTCTTCTGCCAGTGCCAATGCTTCCGGCAATTTGCCCGGAAGAGTCTTGATCTTCCACTCAAAGGAAACCGTGACATTATTTTTATCCCGTGCAGCGGTGTAGACATTTACAACCGGAGTGATTCCGCCCGTACTCAGGTAGATCCGGTCAAACAATTCCGAATAGGAATACTTTTCCGTTGCCACATAACAGAGTACGGATTTTAAAATGCCAAGATATGGGAGATACTCCTTTGGTACATTGTCCGAAGTAAACATAACCCGCACATAATTGATCCCGTTCGTAAAGACCGGATGAAAGAGGCAGAGTTTTTCTCCTATTCTGCGTTCCTCATTGTAAAGAGGCGCCGCCTCCTTTTTGATGTCTTCTCTTTTCAGAACCGGAATGCATTCCAATGCCTCCGGGGTATCTTCCGTTTCCTGATAGACACGCAATTTTGCCGTATCTGACACAATTCCTGCGATTTCTTCTTTGCTTAAAGAAGCCTTATATGCAGCCAGTTTTTCTTTTAACTCTTTTTCTTCCTGCTCCACCAGATTGCGCTTGGGTTCCACCACAACAACGGAGCAATGCGGATTATCCAAAAGGGCTTCTTTTACGAGATTTTCGTAATAATCCGTATCAATCGCCTTGCGCAGTTGCGCGAAAGTATCCTCGGAAGCCAGATGGATAAATGGTTTTTCATCATCATACAGCCAACTGTCCAGAATCTGTAATCCGTACATCAGTCCCGGCGGATAAGAGCCAAAATCTGCCTCTCTATACTTGAATTCGTAATAATTCAGTCCTGCCTGCAAGGTTTCTTTATCGAACCCTTCTTCCACCAGTTTGGTAAGCACCTCTTTGATCACTGCGATAAATTGATCTTTTTGGGAACTTTCCGCATTTTTGGCCACAACGGAAAAATAAGGCTGCCTTATGCCATTGTCATAAAAACTATAGATATCCTTACCGATTCCGGCTTCTAACAATGCCTTCTTTAACACAGCACCCGGCGTAGAACAAAGGGCGTAATCTAAAACCTGAAATGCGATGTACTGTTTACGGTCTAAACAGTCACCGGTCACACAGTTATAACTCAAATAGGTATTTTCTGTAAGCGGCTCATTTTCCGTAACCGAAAAATAACGTTTTACATCAATCGGTTCTGCAAACGGTTTTTGTAAAGGAATCTTAGAATCCACCTGAATCCTATCAAAAGCCGACAGATAGTGTTTGTCGATAAAATCCAGTTTTTCTGCCATATCCATATTACCATACAGATAGATGTAACAATTGGATGGATGATAATATTGTCTGTGGATATCCAGGTAATGCTCATACGTCAGTTCCGGTATCACCTTCGGATCCCCGCCGGATTCTTCGCTATAAGGAGTATCCGGAAACAATGTATTAAAGATTTCTCTTTCCAAAACATCATCCGGAGAAGAAAACGCACCTTTCATCTCATTATACACAACACCATTGATGGTCAGTTCATCCTCTTCCTTTTCCAGTTCATAATGCCATCCCTCCTGCTTAAAGGTCATATCATGACCATAGATATTGGGATAAAAAACTGCATCCAGATACACATGCATCAGATTCTGAAAATCCTTATCATTGCAGCTTGCTACCGGATAAACTGTCTTATCCGGATAGGTCATGGCATTTAAAAAGGTATTCAGGGATCCTTTTGCCAGTTCGATAAAAGGATCTTTTACCGGAAATTCCTTAGAACCGCATAAAACGGAATGCTCTAAGATATGCATCACTCCCGTGCTTTCCTGTGGTGGTGTCCGAAATCCGATGTAAAATACTTTATTCTCGTCCTCATTTTCAAGCAACACCACTTTGGCTCCTGTTTTCTTGTGTTCCAAAAGTCTTGCCCTAGAGTCGATCTCTCCGATCTTTCTGTTATCGATCTGCTCATAAGCAGTCAAATCCTCTATCCTCATAAATACATTCCTTTCTTTTTCCCTAAATTCCCACTGCTAACAGACCCAGTTTTGTGATATGCATTTCCTCTACAAAAACCGTATTCATATTTTCATGGAGAAATGCACTTTCACTGCCCTCTACGATCTCCTCGATCCTGTATTCTTTTTGTACATAACCGGGCTTTCCTTTCCCGTGTCCGTCTTCTCTGAACACATTCAGTTTAAAACGGGTCTTCATCTGTTTGTAGATCAGATATGACTCATCCGTTTTTTTCATAAAAAACAGATGGTTTTCCAAGGTAGTATTCCCTGCGATTTCTTTTAACATGTAATGGGAAAAGATCGTTTTTAATTTGAACGGAACTTCATCCACATTCATCAGTTCCTCATATGTATATCTTGCTCCCAAATAAAGATTGGTCATGTCCTGCATGACGTATCGAAAATCATTATTCATCTGCACCCTCAAAATACTCTATTTTATTTCCGCTCATACGGATGGCTTCCCGTATCTTTTTTTCTGAAAAAGAGGTTTCTTCCATCAGTTCTTCCACCGTGATCTTACGGTTCAGTGCCTGTGCCAGTTTCTTTGCTTCTTCCAAAACCTCATTTACCTTATCGGCAACTTTACGGTCAATCTTACTTTCTTCTTCCGTTGTCTTAATCAGTTCTTCCATGGCATCCATTGCCATTTTTACAAGCATCCCCGGAACCTCGTCCGCTTTTTCTAAGCATCCCAACATCTCCACGCCCAGGGTAAGTGCCATATTGCCTTCTCCGATCAGATCCTCAATCAAAACACCCTGACCGGTGTAGAGCTTTGCCACATCCATAATATCTGCCAGCAAAATCTCTATCGTCTTTGTTTTTCCAACCGGATCGCCTGCCATGGCGGACAGAAAATGCGCCTCTTTTTCACCATCCGTAAGCATGGCTAATTCTTTTATCTGAGCCGCATAATCATCCAAAAAGTTTCTGTCTTCTTCGGTCAGATACTCGTCCGGATTCACCGGCTGACCGATTCCGATCTTCTTTTGCGCAAGGTACTCATAAATGGGCTCCAGTTCTTCCGGTTTCATTCCAATCGCAGCAAATGCTTCTTCCACCTGTTCTTTGGAAAGAACCCTCCCCTGAGCGATGGCAAGTTCCTTGATCTCTTCTATTGTTTTTGCAAATAATACTTCCTGATTCACTCTATAAGTCTCCATTCCACCGCCTTCTGTAGCGGCACTAAATACTATACTTCTTTTCACACTTATTCTACATGTTTATGGGTAAATAAATGATCCTGACAATATTCATAATTGCCGTTGCATTTTGAGCAGAAACGGAATTCCAGTTCCGGATTGCTCTCTTCCGTTCTTCCGCAGATCGCGCATTTGTGTCTGGTGATCCTTGCACTATGACGCACCTGTGACTTAAATTCCGTCCGTCTCTTAATCTGACCCGGGCTCATGCGTTTAAATGTGTTGCGGGATGTCAGATAAAAGACAACAAAGTTAAGTAAGGAAGAACCGATGACTACCCAGTTGATCAGACCGCCCATCAGGCATTCCAATACCAGATATACCCCGTAAATGATTCCCATGTATTTTACTTTTACCGGAATAACAAACATCAGCAGCACCTGCATGTCGGGGAAGGTTGCCGCAAACGCAAGAAAGATCGACATATTGACATAATAGGTGCTAAACAAGGCTCCAAAGGAAACATTGCCCGCTCCCATCACGGCAAACACCCCATACAGTACAAAACTTCCCAGAATGGTAAACAGCATGCCGGAAAACAGATAGCAATTATAGCGGTAGGCTCCCCAGACACGTTCCAAGGTCGTACCGATGCTGTAATAAAAATACAATGTGATCAGAATAAAAAACAAATTCTGCGAAGTCGGCGGTACCAGAATCCAGGTAACCAGT
>CAYLSH010000057.1:0-12984 GCA_964386235.1 uncultured Lachnospiraceae bacterium
ATTACAATAATTTCCGGTTGTATTATGGGATGTTTTTGCGTATAATAAGAGTAACCCAAGGTACCGGTTAAGTTCCTGATATTTTGAACCTACAGTTACTTTAAACGGGATTCCTATATTGCCAAGTGGATGTCAGGCCTCCGTTTGCAGTGGAAGGCAGAAGCTTTGGTTGCGGTCACCCACCTAGCAGAATGCTAGGAGTCAAAATTCAGGAGCGGTATTGCGGGGCAACATTTTGGACAACAAATGAAGAGCAGCTATTGTGGCTGCTCTTCATTTGCGTCCGTAATTATTTGAGGACGGAAAAGAACATGCATATAGGAAGCGGACGATTGTTTTTACATAAGACTCTTCTTTGTATAGCGGGGATAGTAGTTTTACTTCTGATAGCGGGAAGTTACTGCATTCATAGGGACAAAGAAGAAAAAGCCCCTTTTTTAAAAGCAGAGGAATTACAACCCCAGTTAGAGGCTTTGCAGGAATTGGGAAAGGCTGCGGATGGAAGTATTCCTAAGATTGATCCGCTAAAGCAGGAATATGTTACGGTGGGGGATATCAAACTGCTTTTGGAGAATTTCCCGGACGTGGATGCTTCTGTTTTACAGGAATATAAGAGGGATTCCCGGTTCATGGGATTGGAGGATTGGAACCGTATTTTATTACAGATTGCCAATCTATACGGCGGGGAAGATTTGTATGTCACGGATCTGACGCTGATAGGGAATGCAGAGGATATTACGGATCAACCGGGCAACGCGCTTGAGCCGGACATGGTTTTGACGGACAGGGGATTTATGCATGCATCCTACCGGAATCTGAATTCTTTTTGCTATACAAGAGTAGAAACAGTGTGTTTTCGGGATGAGATCCTGACTGTTACCGGATATGGAAACGAAAATGGCGTTCTGAAACATGTGTATGTGAAAGAAGTTTCAAAAGACAGTATTAGTATATTCACAGATAATTACCATATACGATATGATATGGAGAGCGGGGATGGGAATGCGCAAAAGGCACCTGTGATGAAAGTGGATGCTTCGGTAACAGCAGGTATGGTGGCAGATCTTATTTTTAAGCCGGAAGGTATTGCGGTAAAAGAAAATCAGGCTAAGTTTATCAATGGAAAACTGTTAAGAATATCGGATACCGAATTGGAAATTGAAGGATACGGAATCTATCCAATAGAGAAGGATATGAAGATCTATCGCCTGTATGGACCATTGCAATCCATGGAAAAGAAGGATTTATGTATCGGCTATTCTTTTACGGACTTTGTATTGGAAGAGGGCAAAGTGAGTGCCTGCCTGATGATAAAAGACGAAGGCATGGATTCCATTCGTGTATTGTTAAAAAATACGGATTATGCCGGTAAATACCATGAACAGTTTACCGCATTTTGTGATCAGGACTGTGATGTGATCCTGTATGAAAATGGAGTGGAAGTAAAACGGGAAGTGAAAAAGGCGGGCGAACGATTGGAAATTTCTACGGAGGATCTTAACGCGGAAAATATGCGTTTAAAATTGTTACCCAAAGTTTTGTCTGCTAAAATAACGGTGGAAAGTATAAAGCGTAGCCAGGGGACGCCCGTATATCGGGGAAGTATGGAGATCAGGGGAACCAAGGAAGGTCTGCTTGTGATCAATGAGGTACTGCTTGAGGATTATCTTTGTAAGGTAGTACCGAGTGAGATGCCTTCCTCCTATCCGGCGGAAGCACTGAAGGCACAGGCAGTTTGTGCAAGAACATATGCATATGGGAAAATGAAAAATGCCGGACTGCCCGATCTTGGTGCACATGTGGATGACAGCGCGGGATTTCAGGTGTATAACAATATACAGGAACAGGTTAGCACCACGGAAGCGGTAAAGGCGACCCATGCTACCATTGCGATGTCAGAAGGTGAGCCAATCGGTACCTACTATTATTCGACTTCCTGCGGAATGGGAACGGATCCTTCCATCTGGCATGGAACGGATGACGTGCCATCCTACCTGGAGTCCAAATGTCTGAGTATGGATGCAGAACAAAAGGACCGGACACCGGAAAACCTAACGGAAGAAGAGATTTTCCGGGAGTGGATTATGCAGAAGGATCCTGACAGCCTCGAAGCAGAGGAAGCCTGGTATCGCTGGACATATACAGTGGAAGAATTGAATGAAGAAACCCTGACACAGGCATTGCAAAAACGCTATGAGAGTAATCCAAAACTGATTCTTACTAAGGATAAAAACGGAGAATATGTGAGTGTTCCGATTCAGAATCCCGGAAAGATTTTCTCGATCACGATTGACCGTCGTCTTATGGGTGGTGTTTCGGATGAGATGACGATACAGGGAGAAAAGGCGGTTATCAAGGTAATTTCTGAACTGAATATCCGCTATGTGCTGGCAGACGGAAAAACAAAAGTGATTCGTCAAAATGGGGACGAAGTGAGTGCGTCTTCCCTGCCAAGTGCTTATATAGTGTTGGATACGGAAAAAAAAGATGGCATCGTGACCGGTTATAAGATCACAGGTGGTGGTTTTGGGCATGGTGTCGGGATGAGCCAGAACGGTGCAAAATGTATGGCATGGAATGGAAATTCATACGAAGAAATTTTGCAGTTCTTTTATCCGGGAATAGAACTTAATGCGCAATAAAAGTTAGAATGGAATGTGAAAATATGCGAAAAATTTATTTGATCCTACAGGATTTTGTGAAACAACTGGCAAAGGATAATATCAATGCGTTTGCATCCAGTACGGCATTCTTTTTATTTTTGTCGCTGGTGCCGACGCTTATCATTATCTGTTCTCTGATACCCTATACCCCTTTGACGGAGGGGAATCTCATCGGGGCAGTAACGAATGTGGTGCCCGGATTTTTGGAAACGGTAACCGTATCCCTGATACAACAGATGTATGACCGCTCCGTTTCCACACTGCCCATTGCGATTTTAGTATTGCTCTGGTCCAGCGGAAAAGGAATGCTTGCTTTGATGCGGGGACTGAATGTGGTAAATGGAGTCAGTGAAGACCGGGGCTATTTTTTACTCCGTTTAGAGGCGTCTTTTTATATGATTATCACGGTGGCAGCAGTTCTGATATCCCTTGGTTTGTCCGTGTTTGGTGAACTTGTGCTTCACACGGTCATCTATATGCTGCCGCATGTGAAAGAATTGTTGTCCTTTTTGATGCATTTTCGTTTTTTGTTTGTATGGGGACTTTTAACACTGGTGTTCATGATTACTTACACCTATCTGCCCAATAAAAAATTGAAACTGCGTTATCAGATACCGGGAGCTGCTTTTTCGGCGATCGGATGGAACTTATTTTCCTATTTCTTTTCCATTTACATAGAAAACTTTAATGGGATGAGTCTCTATGGCAGTCTGAGTACCATTGTTATCATGATGTTCTGGTTATATTGCTGTTTGTACATCTTTTTGATCGGTGCCAATATGAACCGGTATTTTAAGCCGGTTATAAAAGTGTTTCTGAAAAAGAAGTAGGATCTTAAAAATGCAGTCTTCGTCTGACGGCTTCGCGTAACCGTTTTTTGGACAGAATGGTGATCAGGATGATCGACACCACGGCACAGGGTGCGGCTACAATAGCAGACCAGACGATATGAAGCGGCTGGCTGCGGAAACGGCAGACTAAAAGTTCAATCCCAATGCAGAGCAGGGGAATCATAATATACGCATACAGTGTGACGGACAGGATGGAGGAGGAGATCCTTCGGATCAAAAAAGTAAGGATCAGGATCTGTATTGTGATCAACGCCGTGATTGGCAGGGCAAGTTGTGTCAACCAGATTCTGTCCGATGTCATGAAAGAAATCATATACAGGTAGCCTGCCAGAGCAAATCCATCCATGGTGATAAAAGCGTAGACCGGAAGATCCCGAAAAAGAATGATCGGGAAAAAAATGACCCAGAAAAAAGCGCACAGACCGATAATGGGAATTGACCAGAGGTAACTGTTAAATACAAGGTAATTAAGCAGGGCACAACAAAGTGCCGTAGTAGCAAAGGTAATTGTTAGGATAATAGCACCGTCCCTGGATTTTACTTTTTCTGTTTCGCCGTGTTCCGGGGCAAAAGGCGGTAGTGCGGTGCTTTTTTTTCTCAGTTTGGATAAGCGTTGCAATCCGTCATCACTCAGTTGGGAAGGATCGATCACGGGTGTATGGCAAAGAGGACATTTCTCCAGCGTTTCTTCTAATTTAACTCCACAATTTACACAATAAGGCATAGTTAGTTTCCTCGTCTTTCTGATGATAGGTTAGGAACGATTGGATTCAATCGTCACATCGATGCCGTCTTCGACCAGTTTGCGGAAAAAGTAACGTTCCACGTCGGATTCTACGATGCAGCTGGCAAAATTAATGGTCAGTGTATCCTGAAAACTGATGATGGCACAGTTGGTACGGGAGGAATAGGGCACTCCCATATAGATGTCGTAGCGATCCACATAGGGTTCCATATCCGCGGGAAGTTTTAATCTTCCCATATTGGTAAGCCCGGCGGATGAATTTTTATCCTGTACATTGGAATAAAAGGTGCGGACGACAAAATCTTTGATAAACAAAGGTGCAATCCGCGCAACGGGATTGCGTTGTGCGGCGGCATTGGTGTTGATCTCGCCCATTAGGAATTTTTCTTCTATATATAAGTTCATGTAATGGTGTACATGACGCACGATCTCTTCAAAGGAGTAATCCCCCAGCCTCGGATCAATGGAGGGATAGATCATGGTAATAAAATTGCGCAGTGTTTTGGAAGGAAAAAACTGACGCAGATTGATCGGCATGGCGATCTTTACCGGACGCAGTTTGATGTGAAACGAATTTTTCTGCTTTTGTAAAAGTGCATACAGCAAAACGGCATTCAGATATTCCGTGACGGTCGCCTGGTATTGCACTGCCTTTTGCCTGATCTGTGCCGTGGAGACAACGCCGGTAATGACATTTAATGTATGGAACATCTCCTTTGTACCGCGCACGAGAAATGCCTTTTCGGTGTTGCGGGGAGGTTTGTAACGCATGTCAGAGTAGCGCATATAAGCATCTTCCAATTCTTCCGGGTCCGGTTCTTTTGAAATATCCAGAACGGATCCGCCGTTTGAAATAGTATATCCTTTTAAGCGCAGATACGTAGCCGTAACGGTATTTAAAAGAGTCATGCCCCCGTTTCCGTCGCCTAAACTATGATGCGCTTCCAAGGAGATCCGGTTTTCATAGTAGTAAAAACGGATCAGGTAACGGTTGTTACCATGAAAGGGCATGGGCATGCAGAAATTGCGGATGTCCTTTTTTACAAAAGGACCGGGGCGGTGATTGGGTTCTAAATAACGCCAGAAAAGACCTTTTCTCATGGACACTTTATAAGTGGGAAAACGTGTCAGGGAAAGGTCGATTGCCTGTTGCAAAACGGATGGATCAATCTTTTCTTTGAGTCTTACGGATAAACGGTAGACGGAAGAAAAGTCCCTGCGCTGCAACGTGGGATATACAATTGCGGACAGATCCAGTTTATACCAGATGTCCGGTGTGAAAGAGGATTTCTTTTTCTTTTTTTTCATAACAAATTCAGTTTACCACATTTTTATGTAGAATTTAAGAAAAAAAAAGGAATGCGAAAAAATATACCGAATATTAAAAGCAGAGTTGTAAATAGTTTGTAGCGATTTTGGTTTTGAGGTGGATCATGATCATACGAGAGATGCTTGAAGATTGGGAAAAAGTACATCTGAGTCCATACGCAACACTTAGCGTACATTCCAAGGGAAGACTCAGAAAAGAGGAGGAGTGCGATATCCGTCCGGTGTTTCAAAGAGACCGTGACAGGATCCTGCATAGCAAGTCCTTTCGACGTTTAAAGGACAAGACACAGGTTTTTCTTACTCCGGAAGGGGATCATTACAGAACCCGTCTGACCCATACACTGGAAGTATCCCAGAATGCCAGGACGATTGCTAAAGCACTTCAGTTAAATGAAGAACTGGTGGAGGCGATTGCTTTAGGTCATGATCTGGGACATACGCCTTTTGGACATGCCGGAGAAAGAGCACTAAACGAAGTCTGTCCGCTTGGCTTTGAACATAATGAGCAGAGTTTACGAACTGTGGATGTGCTGGAAAAAGACGGGATCGGTCTGAATCTTACCTATGAGGTAAGGGATGGCATCCTGAATCATCAGACAAGCGGTACCCCCGCGACTTTGGAAGGCAGGATTGTCAGATTGTCGGATAAGATTGCTTACATCCACCATGATATGGATGATGCGATTCGCGCCGGCATATTAAAAGAAGAGGATGTCCCCTACTCCATCCGCAGTGTACTGGGATCCACGACAGGGGAGAGACTTGATCATTTTATTCATGATATCGTTACGACAAGTCTCGGACAAAATGATATTCTGATGTCGCAGCCTGTGGATATTGCCATGAAAGATCTTCGCCATTTTATGTTTGAACGGGTGTATACGAATCCGGAAGCCAAAAGCGAAGAAGGCAAGGCGGAAGTTTTGATGAAGACGCTGTATGACTATTACCTGACACATTTTTCGGTCTTACCAAAAGAGTATCTTGTGATGACTGAGAAAGGGGAGGCAAAGGAGCGCATTGTCTGTGATTATGTCGGTGCCATGACGGACCGGTTTGCCATTGCCAAATACGAAGAATTGTTTATACCAAAATCCTGGCATGGATGAGAAAGGACGCGGTTATGTTTTACCCGGATGAACTGGTAGAAGAGGTTCGTTCCCAAAATGATATAGTGGATGTGATATCGGGCTATGTGCGTCTGCAAAAGAAGGGCGCCAGTTATTTCGGACTATGCCCTTTTCATAATGAAAAATCACCATCCTTTTCGGTTTCTCCAACCAAACAGATGTATTACTGTTTCGGATGCGGAGCCGGTGGGAATGTATTTACCTTTTTGATGAATTATGAAAATGATACTTTCCCCGAGGCAATCAAAACATTGGCGGACAGAGCCGGAATCAGCCTGCCCCAGATTGAGTATTCGGAGGAAATGAAAAAAGAAGCGGATAAAAAAGCGGTTCTTTTGGAGATCAATAAAGAAGCAGCCAAGTATTTTTATTATCAGCTTCGTGCAAAGCAGGGAGAAAACGGCTTACACTATCTGGAAAAAAGAGAATTGTCCGAAGAAACCATGAAGCATTGGGGGCTTGGTTACTCTAACAAATTTGCGGATGATCTGGTCAAATATCTGAAACAGAAGGGCTATCAGGATGAGCAGATTATTCAGGCAGGACTTGCCACCAATGATGAGAGATTCGGTACACATGACAAATTCTGGAATCGAGTTATGTTTCCGATACAGGACGTAAACCACCGGGTGATCGGTTTTGGCGGACGTGTTATGGGAGAGGGCGAACCGAAGTATCTTAACTCACCCGAGACCCCTGTTTTTGACAAGAGCCGCAATCTCTATGGATTAAATTTCGCCAGAAGCAGCAGGCGGGATCACATGATCCTGTGTGAGGGTTACATGGATGTCATTTCCATGCATCAGGCAGGATTTACACAGGCGGTTGCCTCCTTAGGAACGGCATTTACTTCCGGACAGGCGAATCTTTTGCGAAGGTTTACGGAGACCGTGATCTTATCCTATGACAGTGATGGTGCCGGTACGAAGGCGGCATTACGCGCGATCGGGATTCTCAGGGAAAACGGCATGAATGCGAGGGTATTGAACCTAGAACCCTATAAGGATCCGGATGAATTTATCAAGAATCTGGGAAAAGAGGCCTTTGAGGAACGGATTAAGAATGCAGAGAACAGTTTTTTATTTGAACTCCGTATTTTAGAAAGAAATTACAATCTCTCGGATCCGCAGGAGAAAACGGCGTTTCACCGTGAGATTGCCAAGAAACTCTGTGGCTTTTCAGAAGAAGTGGAGCGGGAGAATTATATCGAGGCGGTTGCACAAAAGTACCATATCAGTTTTGAGTCGCTGCGTGCCATGGTCGGTCAGTATGGCAATCAACAGGGGCTGATCAAGCCCATTGAAAGGCCTAAGTCCGGTATTCAGAAAAAAACATCGGCACAGGATTCCATTATGCTTACGCAGGGGCTCTTGCTTACCTGGCTTGTGGAAGATGGACAGGTATATCCCAAGATCCGTAAGTATATTTCTACGGAGGATTTTACAGAGGAACCCTATGCAAGGGTGGCAACGCATCTTCTTGCAGATCTGGAAAAAGGAGTCTGTGAACCGGCAGCGATTATATCTTTGTTTTCGGATGAAGATGAACAAAGAAAAGTGGCAGAACTGTTTAACAGTAAACTGCCGCCCATGGAAACACTTGCAGAGCGCGAGAAGGCGTTAAAGGATGTGCTGATTGCGGTAAAAAGAAACAGTTATGAAGTATTTACCAAGCGTCTGGCACAGGATGTCAATGGTCTAAATAAGGTAATTGAAGGGAAAAAAGCACTGGAAGAACTGGAAAAAGTGCATATTTCCTTGGAATCATGATAAAAATAAAGGATAGAATATGGTAATGCTATTGGAAGTATTACCTATACGGAAAGGAAAAAATACATGATGGATGAAGCAGCACTGGCAAAATATGAGGAGAAAGTAAAAAGCATACTTGCTCTTGCAAAGAAAAAGAAAAATGTTCTGGAGTATCAGGAGATTCAGGATCATTTTGCGGAATTGAATCTGGAAGAAGAGCAGTTTGCGCGTGTGGTGGAAACACTGGAACAGAGCGGAGTGGATGTACTTAAGATTACCACCGAAGAGGATGATGAATTAATCGAGGATGAAGAGATCGTCCTGACAGAAGAAGATGAAGTGGACGTGGAGAATATCGATCTTTCCGTTCCGGATGGTGTCAGTATCGAGGACCCTGTCAGAATGTATTTAAAGGAGATCGGTAAGGTTCCTCTTTTGAGTGCGGAAGAAGAAATTGAACTGGCACAGAGAATGGAAGAGGGCGATGAAGAAGCCAAGAAAAAACTGGCGGAAGCCAATCTTCGTCTGGTAGTCAGCATAGCCAAGCGTTATGTGGGACGTGGAATGCTTTTCTTAGATCTGATTCAGGAAGGAAACCTGGGTCTTATTAAGGCAGTAGAGAAATTCGACTATCGAAAAGGATATAAATTCTCCACATATGCAACATGGTGGATCCGTCAGGCGATTACCAGAGCCATTGCCGATCAGGCAAGAACCATCCGTATACCGGTGCATATGGTGGAAACAATCAACAAACTGATCCGTGTCAGCAGACAGTTATTACAGGAACTGGGAAGGGAACCTTCTCCGGAAGAAATCGCAGAAGAAATGAATATGCCGGTGGAGCGTGTGCGTGAGATCCTAAAGATCAGTCAGGAACCGGTTTCTCTGGAAACCCCGATCGGGGAAGAAGAGGACAGCCATCTGGGTGATTTTATTCAGGATGACAATGTGCCGGTGCCGGCGGATGCGGCGGCATTTACCCTGTTAAAAGAACAACTTGTTGAAGTGTTGAATACCTTGACAGAAAGAGAACAGAAGGTATTGCGTCTGCGTTTCGGTTTAGACGACGGACGTGCCAGAACTTTGGAAGAAGTCGGAAAAGAGTTTAACGTTACGCGTGAACGTATCCGTCAGATCGAAGCCAAGGCACTTCGTAAACTTCGTCATCCGAGCAGAAGCAGAAAATTAAAGGACTATCTGGATTAAGACCGGATAAGGAATGAATATGGATAAAAAGGAAATAATCCTGTCAAAACGG
This sequence comes from uncultured Lachnospiraceae bacterium, assembly GCA_964386235.1. Lineage (GTDB taxonomy): Bacteria > Bacillota > Clostridia > Lachnospirales > Lachnospiraceae > RGIG8767. The sequence continues at coordinate 9,731 of CAYLSH010000057.1, forward strand.
ATGCAGATGGTTGCAGACATGGTAACAAAGGGCAGTATTGTTGCGGATATCGGTTGTGACCATGGATTTGTATCCATCTATCTGACAGAACAGGGAATCAGTCCGCATGTAATTGCCATGGATGTCAATGAGGGTCCCCTGCTTCGCGCAAAAGAGCATATTATTGCGCGTGGACTTTCTTCCCGGATCGAAGTCAGATTATCCGATGGCATGAAGCAATTACAGGATCAGGAGGCAGATGCAGCCATTATAGCAGGCATGGGAGGCAGACTGGTCATAAAGATTCTTTCTGCGCATATGGATAGAGTAAGAAATCTGCGGGAGATCATTTTGCAGCCGCAGTCGGAGATTCATCTGGTAAGACATTTTCTTTCCGATAATGGGTTTTCCATCCTGCAGGAAGAGATGGTGGAGGATGCCGGAAAATATTATCCGTGCATAAAGGCCTCCTATTGCGGTAAAAAGGAAGTTTATACGGACTGCGAGGCTTGGTATGGTCCGCTGTTGTTACGACAAAGACATTTGGTTTTAAGAGAATATCTGTTAAAAGAAAAAAGACAGTATGAAACGATTGCTATGCAGATTAAAAACCATGCACAAAAAACGGACATAGGACAAGAGAAGGAGGACGCCATAAAAGATCGGCAAAAAAGGGTCGATATGGCACTTTCCTTATTTGAGGAGGGATAGCATGCGCTGTAGTGAGGTCATGAATATTCTGGAGACATTGTCTCCGCTCATGTTTGCAGAAAAGTGGGATAATGTTGGTCTTCTGATCGGAAGGGAAGATAAGACGATACATAAGGTTATGATTGCACTGGATGCTACGGATGATGTTGTGGAACAGGCAGTGTTACAGGGCGTGGATCTTCTTTTGACACATCATCCGCTTTTGTTTTCTTCCATAAAAAGGATCACAGAAGCCGATTTTATAGGGCGCAGACTTATTAGTCTGATCCGGAATGATATCTGTTATTACGCCATGCATACCAATTTTGATGTCATGGGGATGGCGGATGCGGCAGCGGATGCACTGGGGCTGCATAAATGTGAAGTGCTGGATATTACTTACGAGGATGAGATTTCCAAGGAAGGAATCGGAAGAATCGGAAAACTAAGGACCAAAATGACACTGGAGCAGGCAGCAGGCCTTTGTAAGGAAGCTTTTTTGGTGGATAAGGTCAGAGTATATGGAGATGCCAAGACAGAAGTGGAAAGCATTGCGGTTGTGCCCGGTTCGGGGAAGGATTATATTGAGGCGGCAATCGCAAAAGGTGCGGATGTTCTGATTACCGGGGATATCGGACATCATAATGGGCTGGATGCCATGGAACAGGGACTTGCCGTTATTGATGCCGGTCATTACGGAATAGAAAAGCTGTTTGTACCCTATATGGAAGAGTTTTTTGCAGATCAGATGCCGGAACTTTCCGTTATCAAGGCAATTGAGAAACCGCCGTTTTATATATGCTAAAAGGCAGATGGGAAGGTGAAAATATGTCAGTTATTACAATTTTGGGCAAACGCAGGGAATATGCGGATGGAACTACTTTTGAAGAGATTGCTAAAGAATACCAGGAACAATACAACAATACGATCGCGCTGGTAACGGAGAATCGTAAGATCAGGGAATTACATAAAACAGTCAGCAAGGATGCTACGCTGGAATTTATTACGTTGTCTTCCACGATCGGACATAAGACGTATGAGAGAAGTGCGATTATGCTTCTGGTAAAAGCAGCACATGATGTGCTGGGAGACAAGGTGCGTATTAAGGTTGAGTTTTCCATAGGGAAAGGCATATACTGTGCGGTCACGGGTGAACACAAGATCAAAGATGAAGAAGTGAAAAAGATTCATGACCGCATGAATGAACTGGTTTTACAGGATATTCCGATTGTAAAAAAGCCCTATCATGTTGCGGAAGCAATTGAAATATTTGATAAACAGGGCATGGTGGATAAAGTAAAACTGTTTAAGTACCGCCGCAGTTCCTATGTTAATGTATATTCGCTGGATGGTTACAAGGATTATTATTATGGTTATATGCTGCCAAGTACGGGCTATATGAAATACTTTGAGGTTCTTCCGTATGAGGATGGTATTCTCTTACTTTTGCCGGATAAAGATTGTCCCACCAAATTGGAAATGTTCGAACCGAGGGAGAAATTATACCATACCCTTGATGAAGCCAATTCATGGGGAGAGGATCTGGGCATCCGCTCTGTGGGGGATCTGAATACACAGATTTGTGAAGGAAGACTCTCCGATATCATCTTGGTGCAGGAAGCACTGCAGGAGAGAAGAATTGCGGAGATCGCGCAGGAGATCGTAAATCGTAAGGGCGTTAAGTTTGTTATGATCGCAGGCCCATCATCATCCGGTAAGACTTCATTTTCTCACAGATTATCCATCCAGCTTCAGACACATGGCTTAAAACCGCATCCGATTGCAGTGGATGATTACTTTGTAGAACGTGAAAAAACACCAAAGGATGCGGATGGTAATTATAATTTTGAATGCTTAGAAGCGATTGATATTGAGCAGTTTAATTCGGATATGTGCAGGCTTTTAGCAGGTGAAAGGGTGGAATTGCCCACATTTAACTTTAAAACGGGTCACCGGGAATACAATGGAAATTTCAAACAGTTAGGACCGGAGGATATTCTGGTGATTGAGGGAATCCATGGACTGAATGATAAGATGTCCCATGCTCTTCCGACAGAAAGCAAGTTTAAGATCTATATCAGTGCCTTGACGAGTTTGAATATCGATGGACATAACCGGATTCCGACTACGGATGGAAGACTGATCAGACGAATGGTACGGGATGCAAGAACAAGGGGCGCAGGAGCCACAAGGACACTTCAGATGTGGCCGAGCGTAAGAAGGGGAGAAGAGGAGAATATTTTCCCTTATCAGGAAAGTGCGGATGTGATGTTTAATTCCGCCCTGATTTATGAACTTGCCGTATTAAAACCATATGCGGAACCGCTGCTTTACAGCGTGCGTAAGGAAGATCCGGAATACTATGAGGCACAGCGTCTTTTGAAATTCCTGGGATACTTCTTAACCGTACCGGCGGACGGCATTCCTAACAATTCCCTGATTCGGGAATTTTGCGGTGGCAGTTGTTTTAAAGTTTAAAATGTTTTATAATGTGGTTTGCAATAAGTAGGAGAATTGGTCGCAACAGGAAAACTTCGTTTTCCTGTGGAAGAAAACTTTGTTTTCTTCCCACGGGGAGATGTTTT
>CAYLSH010000058.1:0-12754 GCA_964386235.1 uncultured Lachnospiraceae bacterium
TACGTAAGATAATACGTAAGATAATACGCAAGATGATGTGAAAAGTTATTGGAGGTATCTTATGGGAGATTATAAACCACCTTTACAATTACAAATGAGATATTGTCGTATGTATCATCCATCTCAGAGAAGATTGGTCGTATTTCAACTATCAGCAATTTGGAATCGAAACCGCATTTGACAAGCCTAATAGTAGGAACCAGAGATATGTTAGAGAATAATAGAAGTTAAAAGAATGGTTGCCGACGGTCCACCGGCAACAATCAACCGATTTTGCGAATCATAAAAGATATCGTATCTGATAAGCCGGACATGAATTCAGTACCCGGCCGAAAATGCAAAATGAACTGCCCTCGGAAACCTTAACAGGCTCATATTTGCTGTTAAGGGAAACAAGGAAAACACCATCTTTATCATTTTTCGTTGTGCTGTCTGCAGTTTAGTCATGATTGACAGAAGATATTAGGATTTGCTATAATGTGCTAGGTAATTTTGACAAATTATTACATATTTTTTATCAACAAATTGACGAGGGGGACATGGATATGCCTATAATGAATGTTATAAAAAATGATGCATTTGGAGATATGCTTTGTTCCAAAATACCATGTGAGGACTTTAACATTGGCTCGCAGCTGATTGTAGCGGAATATGAAGAAGCCCTTTTTATGAAGGATGGAATCATAGAAGAAGTATTTGGTCCCGGTAAATATACGTTGACAACGGATAATTATCCGTTTTTGACCAAAATGATGTCGAAATTTTTGACGGGTGGTGTGAGTGCTTATAGTTGTAAAGTTTACTTTATCAATAAATCACATCATCTGGAATTGAAGTGGGGAACCGGTACACCGGTTCGAATCATAGATCCTGTCTGGAATATAGAAGTACATGTACAGGCAAGAGGAACGTACTCTGCTGTTGTCAAGGATGGAAAGAAGTTCTTTTTAAAGATGGTAGGTGCAAATGTAGCAGCCGCAGAAGGAGATTTAGTCAAGAATTTCAGAACGGCATTTATTCAGAACATTACGGATGCACTGGCAGAATATCTTACTACTTCAAGAGATGAAGTTCTGGTTGTCTGCAATCGAAAGAAAGCATTGGCAGATGACCTGAAACAGAGTTTGAATACCATTCTGGATGAATATGGTATGGAACTGGTTAATTTTTATATAGAAAATATAGAAATTCCGGAAAATGACGCCTGCATGCAGAGAATCCGCGAATTGCGTATTCTTCGTCAGGAAAAAATGTTTGAAAGAGAACAAAATATTGCAGATGAAAGAATGCAGTTTGGATTGCGGCAGGAAGAAGCGGATGCGGCAAGATATGTTTCCGGCCAGCACGCACAAGCTGATTATGAAAGAATGCATATTCGTGATCAGGATGGAAATAATGGATGGGCAAGGCAGGAAGTTGCTGAGATTTTGAAAAAAGCAGCGGACAATGAAGGCAACGGCTCGGAAATGATGAACATAGGAGTGGGACTCGGAATGGGTTCGGCAATGGGTGGCGCAGTACGGAATATGGCAGATATGTTTCTTGCAAACAATGAAACGACCAATACCGGAAAGGCTCCTGATACGCAAGTGTGTCCTCACTGTAATGCAGTTGTTCCTGCAGGCATGAAGTTCTGTGGCGGATGTGGAAAACCATTACAACAACCTAAAAAAACATGTGCAAATTGCGGAGCGGAGTTGATTGCAGGCATGAAATTCTGTGGTGAGTGCGGAACTCCGGTTGCACCGCAGAAAATAGTATGCAAAAACTGTGGGGCGGAAATAGCCGCTGAGATGAAGTTTTGCGGTGAATGCGGACAAAAAGTTGAATAGGGGGCGTACAAATGAATAGTAAGATGTATAAAGGGCTGATTGCCCTGATTGCGATGGTTGCGGCAAATGTGGGCGTATTTCTTCTGGTAAAACATTTTACACCATTATTTTGGATTAATTACAGTTTTGCCATGATTGCCTGCATACTTACGATTTTTATTAATATTTTTTCGCTGGATAAGGAAAAACCAATCTTTGGATATACACTGGCAGCGGTTTCCTGGGCATATTTAGCGGTGGAACTGGTTGCTGCGTTTGTATTTTCTAAACTTCTTCCGTTCTTTCTTCTGCCGGCCTTTTTGATTCAGCTGTTTATTCTGGCAGCATTCGGAATCTGCTATCTGCAGGTGAAGATGGTAAATGAATCGATTAAAGACAGACAGGCAGTTCGCGGAAATGAGATTTTGAACTTTAAGTATATCCTGGAAAAAATGAAAGAGGTACAACGTAAGATTGCTTATTCGGAATCGTATCGAAAGACAGTGGATCATGCATATGATTCACTTGCAAGCGGACAGACCAAAAGTAATGATATGGCTGTAGAAGTTGAAAAGGCAATATTGGGTAAGATCAGTGATCTGGATACAGCAGTGGAGAAACATGCAGAGGAAGAAATTCTGGCTGTTTGCGGAGAAATTGAAAAGTTGTCGGAAGAACGGAAACGGATTTTGACATTAAGACAGAATTTTTAAATACGAAGAACATTTTCATGTTGGAAAGAGGTAAGAAATGAACAATCAGAGACCGTGGTATTATTCCTGGGGAGTTATTATTTTAGCATTTTTATTTTTCTGGCCGGTAGGTATCGTGCTTTTGGTAATGAGAAACCGTAATACCAATAAAGTTTCAAGACAGTCTTTATTTACAAATACGAATAAGAAAAAATATATAACAATTGGAGTAATCCTGATTGTTATAGGTCTTACGACTATATCGGATAGTGCTTTGATGGGACTTTTCCTGATAATCGGAGGAATTATACTGATTATTTATTCCGAAAAATTGGTTAAGGATGCGGCAAGAAGAAAGAAATATATGGATCTGATCGTAAATAATCAGGTATATAGTCTGGAAAAAATTGCAAGTATTTGTAATGTACAGTATTCTATCGTGCTAAAGGAATTGAATCAGTTGATTTCCTTTGGCGTACTGAAAGGTGCATACATAGATGAAGGCAAAAGACAGGTTATGATAGCAGGCACGCCGAACACATCCGGCATCATTCCAATGACACAAACGCTGGAAGATGGCCTTGCTTCCTTCACACAGACTGTTACCGGCGCAGCTGCTGTACAGCAGCCAAAGATGGTTGCTGCTGTATGTCCCGGATGTGGTGCTAAGATGTCCATTCCGGAAGGCGCGGTTGTGGAGTGTGAATATTGTGCAGCAACGGTATCAGCCCAGTAAATAACAACATTATTATTACAATGGGAGACAGACATGGATATATTTAATAAGGCAAAAGAATCTATTTCTATTGCGGGAAAGGGATTTACACAGAAAGCAAATGATGTTTCCGGTATTGCGAAAGTAACCATGAAGATCCGGGAAGAGGAAAAAGAAATACAGGAAATTTACAAAAATGTTGGGGAACAGTTATGTATGTTACATCCCGAGGACATGACGAAATTATTTCCCGAACAGGCATATCACCTGGAGAATCTTAGAAAGCAGTTGGAAAAGGATAAACAGGAACTGGCGATTTATAAGGGAATGTGTATCTGTCCCAATTGTGGTTCGGAGCAGGAAAAAGACGTTTTGTGTTGTACCGAATGCGGTATGAATATGGAAGATGCACGGCGCATGCAGTTACAACAGCAGGAAGTAGTATTGTGCCAAAATTGTGGAACGGCATTGGCAGCAGGATCAAAATTCTGTATGAATTGTGGGCAAAAAGTAGATTAGAAAAAAAGGTATTGAAAGTCAGAAATGGGTTTCAATACCTTTTTTATGTTATATATTGGGGAAAAGTGAAATACAATGCCTAAAAAGACTAAATGGCTTATTGAGAGTTTTATCACCAAAGCGGGTTAGGATTAAAAAACAAAGAAAAATTTTTGACGATTGACCCTATATAGCGTATAATAAAGGAATAGGACGGGGTAAAAATAGAGGGATGGCTAGGAGGTTGTCCTTCTATTTTGCGTACCTAATAGTGGGGAAGCACAAGCCGCGGACTATGGGAGAGAGAATATAGGAAGCAGGGGGACGTTAGATGAAACGAAGTGTTTTTCACAGTATATGCTATGGGACATGGATTGTGATTGCCGTTTTGTTTTTCTTTCTTTTTGATTACATCAAGGTAAATGTTTCCGGCGGAGAGGCAAAGAAGGATTATGAGGTACTGGTGGACTATGATGTGGAAACCGGGCTGGATCCGGCGGCACCGACGGGAATACGCAAGATATACGATTTTACCTTAAATGGGATAGAAGAATCGTATTGCGAACTGGTTTTTTACTGTATCCATCAGAATGCGGAAGTATATCTGGATGGAGAACGCATTTATGATATGCAGATGCCGGAAGGCGGCATTGCCGGCGGATCTCCGGGATATATGTGGAATGCCCTTTCCTTTTCGGAAGAGGACAACGGGAAGGAACTGCGGATAGAGATTGTGCCGGTATACAGTTCTTCCAATGACATCACGCCCATTTTGTATTTTGGCAACCGGTATGACATCGCAAGGGTTATTATCATGGATTCTTTATGGAATCTGCTCTTTAGCGTGATTGTAATTGCGCTGGGCCTTGTATACATATGTTTCGTGCTGTTTAATAATCGAAAAACAAAGGTGGAAAACAGTTTGTCCATGCTGGGCTTCTTTGCGATTCAGCTGGGACTGTGGAAAATTTCGGAGTCTGAGGCGGTCAATTTCCTCATTTCCGGACATCCGGCGTTTTCACAGGTTACCTTTGTATCCTTGATGTTTATGGGAATATCCATGATATTGTACATAAAGGAACTGTACAGTACACATGACAAATGGATCTGGTATGTGCCGTGTGTATTAGGATTTACCAATGTGATCCTCACACTTTTGTTACAATTTGCAGGCGTGGCGGATATGCGTCAGATGCTGCCGGTTACGCATGGTGTGATTGGCGTGGGGATTGTGATTACCATCGTGATGACGGTTTATGAAGTGTTCTGCGTCGGCTGGACAAAGAAACTGAAATTGAATCTGGGATGTCTGGCGGGCTGCTTTGTGGGCGCCGGCATAGATATGCTTTTTTACTATGTCTCAAAGGGAAGTGCACCTTCTGTTTTTTCCATGGTGGGATTTTTGGTGTACATTCTTGTGCTGGGTATTGCGTCCATGCAGGATATTAAGGAATTGATGCGGTATGGGATCCGGGCCAAAAAATATGCGCAACTGGCATACCACGATCAGTTAACGGGCTTATATAACCGCACCGCATACGAAGAATTTACGAAAAGTCAGGAATTTGATCCGGAAGACTGCGTTGTTTTGATCATGGATTTGAACAATTTAAAAAGCTGCAATGATGTATTGGGACATGACAAAGGAGATATTTACATCAGGGAAGCGGCGGAAGCCATCAAAGAATCCTTCGGGAACGTGGGCAATTGCTACCGAATGGGTGGTGATGAATTCTATGTGTTGGCAAAAAGCGAGTCGGCGGATGAGTGTAAAAGAAGGATTGAACAGTTGCAGAAGCGCGTAGCTGCGTGCAAGGCAGTGGGCGAGGACTTTAAAATGGGGATCGCCTGTGGTTTCCAATTTTTTGACAGGGATATGGATCGCGATATCAGCGAGACAGTCAGACGCGCGGATAAGGCGATGTATCAGGATAAATTTGCGATGAAATCGTAGGGGATCAGACAGAGGGAATTAGTCAGAGAGAATTAGGGGGACTGAAGAATGAAAAAGGACCTTTTGCATGGTGTCTGTTATGCGGCGTGGATAGGAATTGCCATCTTATTCTTTTGCCATTTAAAGTATACCAATGTGGATGTTTATGGCGGGCAAGCCAAAGAAAATTATGAAATACTGACGGAATATGACATGGAAACCATGCAGGATTCAACGGCTCCGACGGGAATACGCAAGATCTATGATATTACTTTGGACGGGATTAAAGAATCGTATTGCGAACTGGTTTTTTTCACCATTCATCAGACTTCCAGGGTGTATTTGGATGACACCTGTATTTACAGTATGCAGATGAAGGATGGGGGAGTTATGGGCAGATCACCCGGCTATACCTGGAATGCCCTTTCTTTTTCAGAAAAAGATAACGGTAAAAATCTGCGGATAGAGATTACACCGGTATACAGTTCTTCCGATGACATCGTGCCCGTTTTATATTTTGGAAACCGGTATGATATTGCAAGGGATGTCATCAAGGGGTCCTTGTTGGATCTGTTATTTAGTATAGCCTCAATAGTAGTGGGCATGGTGTACATCATTTTTGTGGCATTTAACAACCGTAAAACAAAAACAGAAAGCAGTCTTGCCATGCTGGGATTTCTGGCAATTCAACTGGGATTGTGGAGATTTTCCGATTCTGAGGCGGTTAACTTTCTGATTCCGGGCAGACCGGAGTTTTCCCAGATTACCTTTTTGTCCCTCATGTTTATCGCAACAGCAATGGGACTGCATATAAAACAACTGTATAGTACACGCAAAAAATGGATCTGGTATATATCCATTGTGTTGGGGTTTGCCAATATCGTAATCTCGTTGTTGCTGCAGTGCTTGGGCGTGGCCGATATGCGCCAGATGCTGCCGTTTACGCATGTGGTGATGGCAATCTGTATAGTGGTTACCATTGTGATGACGATTTACGAAATACGTTATGTGGGATGGACGAAAAAATTAAAATTACATGTTGGATGTCTTACGGGTTGCTTTGCGGGTGCCATAGTTGATATGGGACTCTATTACGCGACTAGTGGAGTGGCTCCCTCTACATTTACCATGCTGGGATTTATGGTTTATACCATGGTGCTGGGAACGGCTTCGATGCATGAAGTTAAGGAACTGATGCAATTTGGTATCCGGGCAAAACGCTACGAAAAACTGGCATATTACGATCAGCTGACAGGTTTATACAACCGTACCGCATACGAAGAATTTACCAAAAACCACGATTTTAACCCGGAAAACTGTGTCGTTCTGATCATGGACCTAAACAATTTGAAAAGTTGTAATGACACCTTTGGACACGACAAAGGGGATGTATATATCAGGGAAGCGGCAAAAACAATCGGCGAGTTGTTCGGAAATGCCGGCAACTGCTACCGGATGGGCGGCGATGAATTCTATGTATTGGCAAAAAATGAAACAGCGGATGATCTGAAAGACAGAATCAAACAGTTGCAGGAACATATGGCGGCATGCAAAACTGTGGATGAAAACTTTGAAATGGGGATTGCCTGCGGTTTCCGGTTTTTTGACAAGAACATGGACCGTGATATCGGCGAGACTGTCAGACGCGCGGATAAGGCAATGTATCAGAATAAATTTGCGATGAAGTCCTAAGACGGCATCCGGAATCGGTGTGAAGGAGAATATGTGTATGGAGCGTTGGCTGATTGCGACTGTAAACGTGATAGTACTGGTAGGGGGTGGCTTTTTGCTGTATCGCCACTTTGTTACAAACAGGATTATGGATAAGGACACAATTCTGTTTCCGCCGGACGGATGGCAAAAATTATGCGGAACTCGAACTGGAGGATGGCAGAAAATGCCGGATTGAGATCGAATACCTTGAGGAAAGTCCCACGATCAATGGCATGTATACATTGACATTTTATACCGGGGGGGGGGGTAAAATGCAAAGTAATAGCGTGGGGCAGATGCCAACGCACAGAAAATAAGCCAAATGAGCTTAAATATTGTAGAAGAGGAAAGGTAAAAGGATGAGAAAGACGAAACAATTTCTAGCATTTGCACTTGCCATCATGATGTTCATGACCAATACGGTGAGTGCTTCGGCAACCGGAACCGGCGTCACGCTTGGGCAAAGCGGTCAGAATGTGATTGCGACAACCGGAGAAACGGGAGTTCCGGAAACGGGTGAACCGGAGACGGGAACACCGGAAATGGGTGAACCGGAGACGGGGACAGCGGAAACAGGTGAAGTGGAAACAGGAGTTCCGGAAACGGGAACACCGGAAGCAACAGAACCAACCACCGAGGAGGCGACCGCTAAAGAGGCGACCACCGAGGAAAGTACGGAGGGGATGCTTGCAGCGGATGTGCTGAAGGATACCACGGTGGACTTTAGTACGACACAGACGGGGGACTATGTGATCCCGGTCAGTGACGGCACTGCGACGGTTTATGTAAAGACACTTGCGGATGCGGTGGATTATGTGGATAAGATCGGCAATAACAGCACTGCATATACGATTAATTATAATCTCAAAGGTAAGACATACTCGATTGGAGAAAATGATCTGGTATCCGCTGAGAAAAGAAATATTACGCTGATTACGGATGAGATTTCACTTGATGGCAATGTAAATATCGCTATTCAGGCGTCCGCTATTTCCAGTGTGAAGGGGGATGAACTTACTATTCAGAGTGGGCTATATTCCACAAAACTCAGTGGCACAACGGATAATAAATGTACAATAGAAGGCGCTATTAGTATTGGGGAGGGTGCCTCTGTTACATTGGAGAATGTCATTCTGGGCACTGCAGATGAAGGAGTCGACATCACTGATTTAGGGACAGGCAATCATTCCATAACCATTATGGACGCTACGATTCAAAATTTGAATTCCATTTCTATTTCGGGTGCACTTGCACTTGTGGATATTACGGTAGCGGATGGAAAACAACTACCTATAGATTTGACTGATACTTATGCAAGTTCGGCTGATTATGAGGTGGGCAAAACGAAAACCAGGACGGTGTTTCAGGTAAGCGGAAGCCTGACGGTGGGAAGCGGCAATTCTACAAATGAAGAAAATGTCGCACCGATTAAAATTAAGAAAAGCGCCTCTGTAGACAATGATGGGTATTACACTGTCGCACCCGTTCATGGGGACCTCCTTGCCGTATACACGGGGACGGATCCGGAACACTCCGGATGGACAGATCTTTCCCATTACGAGATAACAGGGATGACCAATCCGGAGAATTTTTCTATTGTGCCGGAGAAAACAGGGGAAGGCATCTACAATCTGATTTTGCAGGAAAAGAGTATTGTATCCCTTACGGAAGAGCCGGACGCTACGAATCCTACCGTAAAATATTATGGTAATATGGAGGCTTTAAAGACTTATCTGACAAGCGATGCAGCAGAAAACAAGTCCTATCTGATTACCTTATTGGATGATGTGGAATCATTGGGGACGGAAACCTTGGACTTTTCTTCTTCAAAGGCGGCTTGTATTGATCTGAAAATGAATGAGCATACGATTTCCTTTTCAGATCAATTGGCGATTGTGGTGGATAAGGTAATCGGGGATGATAAGGCTCAGTTTATTGGAACCGGTAGCGGTAATTCACTCAGCATTGGATCAAGAACGGAGAGTAAAACTTACTGGAAAAAGGTTGCACTGAGTGGCATGGAATATCTTTCCATAAAAGGTAGTGTAACAATTGATAATGCCCTTACATGGGATGTGGACGAGGTCACTATAGATAAAGATATTGAAATCAATAGTCTGACGGCTGATAAAGTGGTGTATAAGAGTGAGTATACTACTCTGCGCATTAACACGGCATTGAATACGGATTACCTGGGATTTTACGACGATGAAGCCGGCAATTCGACCGCTCTTCATGCAGCGCCGGGGGCAACTTTAAACATCAAAGATGTTCAGTTTAGTGATAACACATCACTGACGATCTGTCTGGAATATAAGGATGGTACGCCCATTGCGGGGAATGCACTTACGATCACCGGAGATGTGACTTGTGGAACCCAAAACACACCGATTACGATCGTAAAGAGCAAACGCGCTCCTAGGACAGAGAATAATGTGGTAGTTAAGGATGACTTCGGCAATACGGTTTATGATGAAACCGAAGAACATTTTGCAAATGGGGAAACAATCGCAACCGTAACGAATATGGATGTGTCGGCTGATTGTTTTAAGATAAACGGAAAAACTGCGAGAGTGGAACGAAGCGGGGACAAAATGAAAGCCATTCTGCCCACCGTAGAAGTAACCGGCCTGAGATCGGGATTTACAAAGGGATATGCCAGCCTGAATGATGCCGTGAAGAATCTGGCGGCGGACACAAATAGTACTGAGGATTCTTATCAGTTTACGCTTCTTGCGGATGAAAAACTGACGGCGAATATGACACTTCCGTCATTTGTAACAGAAGCGACTTTCGTTACATTGGACGAAGCGGGTGTCTATGAGCAGCATAGCCTGGATCTGAACGGAAAGACCCTGTCCTCTGCCGGCCTGATAAAGGTTACGGGGGGTGCCGGCATGTGCAGCACATCGGCAACAAGCGGTAAACTCGTAACCACATCCGGCGATTATAAGACTTTGCAACTCACACCGGGTAAAGTTAAGGGTGTAAGATCCCCCATGTTGGATAATGTGGCGGTAAGTGTTAAAAATGGTTCTGTCGTTTTTGACATAGAAAGCGGATGTGAGAAAAATGAAGAACACATACTGAACGCGACCTTTGATGTCAAGGAGTTTACTGTTTGGACGGAAAGTATCTGGAAGATTGAAAATCTAAATTCCAAGACCAAGGGCTATATTAAGACAGAAGCATACAACTTAAACGGTAGTATGACGGTTGATCAGTTGTATATTCAGGTGCCCAAAGGGGCAATGGCAGATATGTCGAGATTACATGGCAACCTGAATGTCAACACGATGACAATGCAGAATGCATACATGGTTAGTGACACTGCATCCAATGTTAGAGTGGGAACCTTAAAGGAAACCGAGTCCTCCCTTTCTTTGGAAGGCAATCTGCAACTGGGAAATGTGACATTAAACAATTCCGAACTGTATATGGGATATTATACGGATTTTGAGGGTGAAAAAGAAAATGGGTATACTACGAATGCAGTGATTGGTACCCTTACTCTTTCCGGTGGCAGTGAATTCTGGTGCTATGGAAAATGTGAAGCGGAAAAGATTGAGTCCACTGCTTCACAGATTGCAACGTATTTCGGATTGATTGATATTGAGAATCTGACTGTTAATTCTGCCTATGCAGGTGAAAGTCAGAATAAATACACATTGTATAACATGGGTGATTCCGACTATGAAGGCGGCATCCGGATCTCCGGCACCCTGAACATGAAAGCCGGTACTTTATACAATGATGCCTACGGCAAGATGGAGATCGGCAAAGCAATTGTAAAAGATGTGGTCAATGGAGAATACGCGCAGATAATCTGCAATGATTTTACCAATACGGGCAAACTGACTCTGGAAAAAGAGAGTAAACTTCTGCTCAACAAAACGGCAGCATTAAACAATGTAAAAGAAGCAAAATGCGGGAATGATGACTATGCAGCCATCGGACGCAGTGCGGATGCAACCGTTACGTTAAAAGGCAGCTTTACAACGGAATCTGAGGAAGACCGCATTTATGCCTTTGTAACGGATAAATATAAGGATGCCGTTACAACGGATACTTTTGAAACGATTGTATTTCCGGCAAAGAATACGGCAGTTAATGGTGAAATAGATACTTTGAATGCAGGGGATACTCTTTTTAAGACTGAGATCAGGACTTTCCCGTCAGAGAGTATTCAGGTATTGCCGCAGTGGCTATCGAATGTAACAAACGAAAGAATAGCCAATCCAAATGATGCCGTATATCAGCAGGACAAAGATCTTAAAATAAGCGGCAACTATATCACGGTGTATGTGAATAAGCCGGATGGAAAGGGAGAAACTAAACTTCAGGCATTTTCCCAATGGAAGGATGCGGTTGCGTATATCAATACGCTGAATAATATGGAAGCTTCCTACACGATCGGTATCTCCAATCATGTGGATACCATGGGAAAACTGGAACTTCCGACCAAAGCAGCCGGCATTACGGTGCGTAGTGACGTTGAGGACGGAGAAGGGGAAGAGACTTCAAGAAAGCCGGTTCTTCTCTACTACCGGGACGATATTGCACTGAATACGGACACAACCTTTGACAGTATTTATTTTGTACCGTATAAAGCGGGCACAACGAAAACAAAATATGTCGGTTCCATCGATACAAAAGGAAAGAGATTGGAACTGAAGGCAATCGGATCGCTGGCCTATTGTGAAGATTTAGACCCGGAACAGTTGGGCGAGGAGGACATTGCTCCTTTCAAGGCGATCAAAGGAACCAAAACCACGGAAGTATATATAAACGACACTGATTTGATGATTACGGATAAGATGACCGGCATTCATCAGCTTACACTTTTAAATGATGCATCTTTAAGTGCGCGCGGTGGTTTGTCCGTGGACGTTGTATACAGTGATCCGGGAGAAGATCATAATGAACTGTATGTACTCGGAGAAAAGAATGTTCTGGAAATAAAAGAGCAGCTCGTGATGAAGGGTGGGACTTCTCTTGTAAGTGACGGAAGCATAAAAGTGAAGGACGTTGTCACAAACGGTTCCGGAAACTCTATGGTGACCTTAAAAGAAAACAACATTCTGATCACCGGAAGGGTGTATGCTAAGACGGGTACACAGCGTGATAATACAATTCTTATCGCCACGCGGGATAATGGAAATATACTTGCGAATGCCAAACTGGTATCTCCGACCTGGTTTAAAACAGGGGAGCTCGATGGAGAGGGTAACTTCGGGGAAAGCACTTATTCGGTATATAAAGATGGCGATATGCTTGTGCGTACTTCACACGGGGAAAATATTCTTCTTTCTGTGAAAAACGCAAGCAGTGTGGATAAAATCAACCAGTTTGAAACATTGCAGGAAGCCTTTTTAGAGATCGATCGCCTTGG
>CAYLSH010000059.1:0-12653 GCA_964386235.1 uncultured Lachnospiraceae bacterium
GTCGCTAAAAGCGACGCAAAAGCGGCACTAGAGTTTCGCAAGCGAAACTCTTTTTTTAGAAAACTTGTATTTATTTTGTAAATTTAGTATAATAAATTAATCATAAAAGACAATTGCTTGTATATTTTGTCAATATGTTTATGGATCAATTAGCATTATAAAAGGAGCGTGACAGTATGAATACGATTATTACGATTGGAAGACAGTTTGGCTCAGCAGGAAGAGAGATTGGAGAAAAAGTAGCGGCATATTTTGGAATTCCCTGTTATGATAAGGAATTATTATCCCGTGCCGCAAAGGAAAGTGGATTTTGTGAAGAAATGATTGAAACCCATGATGAACGTCCTACCAATTCTTTCCTATATAACCTGGTTATGGATACCTATTCATTTGGTTACAATACATCCTCGTTTGTTGACATGCCGATTTCACATAAGATTTTCCTTGCACAGTTTGATACGATCAAGAAGATTGCTTCAGAAGGTCCCTGTGTTATTGTAGGACGTTGTGCGGATTATGCGTTAAGCGATTATACTAACAGCATTCATTTATTTATATATGGAGAAGAACAGACCAAGATAAAACGTATCATGGCAAAATATGATCTTACCGAAGCAAAAGCTAAGGATATGATCGTTAAGAAGGACAAACAGCGTCAGAGTTATTATAATTATTATTCTTCCAAGAAATGGGGAAGAGCGGATAGTTATGATCTTTGCATTAACAGTTCCTTACTCGGAATTGATGGAACCGTGAAGTTAATTGTGCAGGCAGTTGAAGATTTTGAAGAAAAGAACAAATAGATTTTGAATGAAATCATATTTCAATCCAAAAAGTTCATTTTGCATTGTAAAATGAACTTTTTTTGGGGAATGGAATAGAATTGAGGAATACTATGGATATTTGGAACGAACTTAAAGAAGAAGGAATTTCTGCTTCTTTGCTGGATGAGATCCGGCAATTTAATCAATCACATAAAGTGGATGATACTATGAAAAACCGCATTCCGCAATCTCGATTTATCTATTATGGGAAAGAAATATGGGAAGCTGCAGCAGCTGCTTTATTGTGCGGAGAAAACTTACTACTGGCCGGTCCGAAGGCAACCGGTAAAAATGTATTAGCCGAAAACCTTGCCGCTGTATTTGGACGACCGGCATGGGATGTTTCCATGCATATCAATGTGGATGCCGCCTCATTAATCGGTGCAGATACCTTAAAAGCAGGTGAAGTCATATTCCGTGAGGGTCCTATTAGTAAAAGTGCAAAAGCAGGTGGTTTCTGTATCTTAGACGAAGTAAATATGGCCAAAAATGAAGCTTTAGCGGTTTTGCATGCAACCCTTGATTTTCGTCGTGTGATCGATGTTCCGGGTTATGATCGGATCCCCCTACACGAAGCAACCCGTTTTATCGGCACCATGAATTATGGGTATTCCGGCACCAGAGAGTTAAACGAAGCTTTGGTTTCCCGTTTTGTTGTATTGGATATGCCGGTCTTAAATCGTGATGATTTATGCCGCTTATTGTGCAAAGGATTTCCTACTTTAAAGAAAACCTGGGCAGAGCAGCTTGCTATTTTATTTGATGAATTACGTTTAAAAGTTGATAGCAGAGAGATATCTTCCAAGGCACTGGATCTTAGAGGTATTTTATCCGCCTTGCAATTGATTGAAAAAGGGGTTCCGATACAGGCTGCCTTTGAAATGGGTATCATTAACAAAGCCTTTGATCCGTATGAACGAAAATTAACAGCGGATGTGATCCGGGCAAGGATTCCCAAAGATGCAACCGGGAACAGGTTATTCGACTAATACGGATGAAAGGATGCTAAGATGGATTGGCAGGAGTTAGAAAAGCATAGAGCCGATAATCAGATCTGGAATGCAGCGGCAGAATACGGTTTTTCAAATGATTTTCATTCTTTTAAAAAAGATGGAAGTGCTTCCCTATACTTTAATACCACCATTGGACTAGTCCACCATCATTATGATTTTTCTGTTTTGGAAAAGATTTTTGATGAATTGGAGGATTGGGGTGAAGGTCATCTGTATACGGAATTGCTCTGGCTGGGTCTGGAGCGTCTGGCATGGTTAAAAGATAAAGAAAGCAGACCGGCTCTTACCGGACTTAGAATGGAGTATGCAAGAGAATATCTGGAACAGAGTGTAAATTATGACAATACCATGCTGCATTGTTTAAAAAAAGCGTGGTTTCGGCGTGCACTTGCACTTCCCAATGTTGAAAATACATGGGAAACTACTGTCTTAAATGATCTTGAGTTTTCACAGGATCTGACAGTTTCAGACTTAAAGTCTCATATAGAAGAACTCATTCATACTCATTTTAAACGAACTTTATCAGGAACTGTGATTCCAAAGGATGTTTCTCATAAACAGCTCTTCCCCAGAAAGAAACTCTATTATAAATCCTGGGCTGTACGTCATCTGGGACTGGGAAAAGATGAGAACAGTGTTGAGAATGGGTTCTTAAAAACCTCCGGTTCGTTTTTTCGTTTGGGACAACCAAGGGCAGAAAAAGTTCGTGATTATGTGGAAAGTTGTTTTGGAAGGAGTATTCTTTCAGAAACCGAAAAAATTGCCTTGGAGAAAAAACTATGTGTGAAGGCACACAAGGACTGTTATTTTCATATAACAAATGGAGAACCGTCAAAACGTGAATGCAAGGATGACGCGATATTAGAACGAAACCGTTTTAGGAAACAGTGTGAACAGAATAAGGAATACTATAATAAAAGACTCGTGCAAAACAGACTTGCCATCCAGCAGTTATCCCAAAGAATCCGTAATACCCTGCTTTTAAAAGAAGACGAAGAGGGGTGTTATCTGCGTACCGGCAATTTAAAGAGTACTATTGCCTGGCGTGCCATTGCTGTAGAAGACAGTCAGATTTTTACAAGACCTCAAAGTGATCTGCCGGATGATCTGATCGTGGATATTGTACTGGATGCTTCCGCCTCACAATTGCATCGGCAGGAAAAGATTGCCACACAGGCATATATATTAGCTGAAGCACTGACCAAATGTGATATTCCGGTACGTGTGCTGTCTTATTGCAGTGTTTCGGGTTGTACCGTTTTACGCATGTACCGTAATTATTATGAAATTAACCGCAATGACAAGATATTTGAGTATGCTGCGGCGGGATGGAATCGTGACGGTCTTGCTTTTAGCGGACTTGAATGGTTGTTAAAGCAATCCATGGAAGGACATCGTCTGGTACTGATCTTATCCGATGCCAATCCTAATGATGATCAAAAAATGTATGTGGAAGGGCGAATCCCTTACAGTCGTGAATACAGTGGAAATGCCGCCATAAAAGAAACAGCGGCAGAAGTGAAGCGACTGCGTATTCACAATACCACTGTTCTTTGTCTATATACCGGACTGGATAGCAATATAGAAAATGCTTCACAAATATATGGCAGAGATATGATCCGCATACAAAATATGGATACCTTTGCAGAAACAGTGGGAAAAGTAATTGAGAGCAAATTACAGGCTCTCTCTTAATCGTACTGTTTTGGCTGCTTTGCGTTTATGTTCGTCCTTCATTGCCGCATAGTGTTTCCGGGTGGTATTCACGTCTTTGTGACCCAATACATCCGCAACCAGGTAGATATCCCCGGTTTCCTGATAGAGCGTTGTGCCATAGGTACTTCTTAATTTATGAGGAGTAATCTTTTTTAACCCATTGACTAACCGGGCATATTTTTTTACCAGATTTTCAACACTCCTTACCGTAAGCCTTCTGTTTTGCATGGATAAAAACAAAGCATCTTCGTGACCTTCCATTGGTATGGTATGCTTACGAAGTTCTAAATAGGAGAGCAGTGCATCATTTACTTCCTCTCCGAAATAAACAACGTCTTCATAGCCGCCTTTCCGTCGTACTTTGACTGCCTGATTATTAAAATCCACATCCTGAATATCCAGGCCGACACATTCGGACACACGGATACCGGTGCCAAGCAAAAGTGTCATAAGGGCAAGATCCCGCACTTTTGTCTTATTGTGGTATTCCAGTTGTTTTTTGGATAATTTGGTGCCGTCCTCCACCTGATCGAGTAATATGGCAACCTCATCAGGATCCAAACGAATAATTTCTTTTTCGTGAAGTTTTGGCATCTTTACAAGGGCTGCCGGATTGGTTTCAATCAATTCATTGGCAAAATAAAAGTTATAAAAACTACGCAGGGATGCCAGTTTACGGCTTTTTCCGCGTTCTTCATTCATGACTTCAGCTTCATCATGATTTTTATACAGGGCAAGGTAATCCAAATATTCCTCAATATCTTCCCTTTTAATCTGATCCAATATCGACATGGGAATGTCCTGTATGCTGTATTTATCAGCAAGTCCTTTATTCTTGTAAATATATTCAAAAAACAGCCGCAGATCATAGGCATAGGCAATCTTGGTTCTCGAAGAGATCGTATCATTCATTCCCCTAAAATAAATCTTACAAAAAGAGGGGAGTGTAGCCAGTAATTCCCGCAATTTTTCAATATTTTTTTTGGCCAGATCATCATGATAATTGTGTGTTTTCTCCATGTTCATCCTTTCGTGACTTCGTTCTGATATGAGCAGAAGCCGGAATCTCTTTAAATCCATTGATATTACCGGTACATATGGCTGTAAACATTCTGTTTTTGACACCGTGGTGTTCCTGGTTTAGGCGTTGTAATAATAAGTGCACATATTCCCGCTTGGTATTGCCATCTGCCGGACAGGGACTTTTTACAACGGGAAGATTATTTTTATTGACAAAACCAATCACATCCGCTTCATCTACATAAATGAGTGGACGAATTACCGTAACATCCATCCGGTCAAGATAGGTAACCGGTGAAAAAGTATGGAATCTGCCCTCAAATAAAAGAGAAAGCATCATGGTTTCGATCACATCATCTTTATGGTGTGCATAGGCCACCTTATTACATCCCATTTTTTTAATTGCTTCATTCAAGGCACCTTTACGCATCTTAGCACACAAACTGCAGGGATTGGATTCTTTGCGGTCATCAAAAACAATCTTGGCAATATCCGTCTTGATAATTGCATATTCGACCTGCAACTCCTTACACATTTCTTCAATCTTACTCAGATCGAGATTGTCAAATCCAAGATCAATCGTAATTGCACAAAGAGTAAAGGGTTTTGGATAAAAGCGTCGCAAAGCGGCAAGCGCATGCAGGAGAGTAAGGCTGTCCTTGCCGCCGGAAATACCGACCGCAATCTTATCACCGGAATCGATCATTTCATAATCATCGATCGCACGTCTGACATAACTTAATAATTGCTGTAATTTCATTCTATATTCTCCCTAGGATATCCACAGTATTAGTATATACAATGGATATGCCTCTAAGTGTGTATAATAATAGTATAAGATTTAGTAAAATTTTATAAAATGTTAGAATATTGGTATAGGCTATATTTGTCTAAAATGTTATAATATTTTACATATAAAAGAATACCACATTTTAGACAAATAGGAATCATTTAATTTTGCAAATGTGGATCCCTTCGAATTTATTCATGGGAAGAAGAGAGGTACAAATGAAATTTGGTATTGACAAAAAAATAATCGGCATCGGAATTGTGGCTTTATCCGTAATTATTCTTGGTGTAACATTTATTTATCTGCTTTTTAACGGAAGTCTGTTTTTCGGAGCCATGCATAAACTATTTGAAGTATCCACCCCAATCTTTTATGGATTTATCATTGCCTATCTGTTATCTTCCATTGTGAATTTTTTAGAAGAGAAGTGTATGATTCCCTTATTAAAGAAATTAAACATTACGATTACGAAAAAACACATGTCCATCATGCGTTTATTTTCCATTCTCATTACACTTATTCTTACATTCTTTTGCATTTACGCATTTTTAATGATTGTCATTCCGGAAATCTATAAGAGTATTCAGAGCATTGTGATTTCATTCCCGACATATATCAACAATCTGGTTCATTTTACGGAAAAATTGCTGGTAAGTTATCCGGAAATCGAACATTACTTTACCAATATCATGAACGAATATTCACCTGATATTTATGAATGGATCTCCAGCCTGTTACCTTCGATGAATGCTTTTATCAAAAGTTTATCCATGAGTGTAATCAGTTTTATTTTGACTCTGTGGAATCTGATCCTGGGCGTGATTGTTGCTATTTATATGCTTGCAAACAAGGAAAAATATATCGGACAAAGCAAAAAAATATTATTTTCACTATTTAAAACGGAACGTGCAAATTCATTATTACAGGATATCCGTTTTATTGACCATACCTTTGGCGGGTTTATCAGCGGAAAAATATTGGATTCTTTGATTATTGGTATTTTGTGCTTTATCTGTTTACAATTTATCGGAACACCGTATTCCTTATTGATTAGTTTTATTGTTGGAGTTACCAATGTAATCCCGTTTTTCGGACCATATTTCGGTGCGATTCCCAGTGCATTATTGGTATTGATGGTGGATCCGCTCGAAAGTTTATATTTCCTTATATTTATCCTGATTTTACAGCAATTTGATGGTAATTACTTAGGACCCAAGATTCTTGGAGATTCCACCGGATTATCCAGTTTCTGGGTGTTATTTTCCATCACCATATTCGGCGGATTATTTGGTCTGGTTGGCATGATCATTGGTGTGCCTACATTTGCTGTCATTTATGCGATCGTAAAACGTACCACAAGCCGTCGATTAAGTCAAAAAGGATATCCGCTTGATACGGTACCTTATATCAATGTGAAAGAGGTTACCAATGATTCTGAATTTGTTATGATGAATGAACAGGATGAATTCTACCGGATCTCCAAGGAAACAATTGACGTTGACTATGATAAATATTCCAATATAAAACCTAAACAAGAGGTTGCACCGGTAAAAGATGACGCGGAAGAATAAACATCGGAATAGTTTATAAATATATAAATATAAGTCACTTAATTTTGGAAAGCTACATAAAAATATTAAAACAGGGATAAAATAGATCAAATACCAAACAAACCCAGTTATAACTTTTCGTTAAAGTGTTGTTTTGCGAATAGTTAAAACTGGGTTACTCTACGTCTTTTTTCAGTTAAATCGTATGATTATCAAGTGTGGGCTTCTGTATTTACACTAAAATCTCGCATAACCGGGTATCTTCATAAAGAAGTTTTTTCGCAAGTTCACGGTATTTTTCTTCATGAAGGTATGTGTGTCTGCCTGGTTTTATATCAGGTGCCATGTCAATAGCTTGTGCAAAGGCTTGTTTTTCCATTTTAAGGGTTTTTACATATTCATAAAAACCGGTTTGTTCTAAGATATTGTCCACACGCATGTATCGATGATCCTGCACCTTACTCATCAAATAGGTAGCAATTCCCACCTGAATACCATGAAGTTGCGGCTGGTCCAATATCTTATCCAAAGCATGTGAAATCAAATGCTCGCTTCCGCTTACAGGAGCACTACTGCCGGCAATCTCATTGGCAATACCGCTCATGGCTAAAGAATCCACTAATTCTTTTAAAAACAGTTCGTCTTTAATACTTTCATAGGGTGTTCTGACAAAACTATTTACCGCTTTTTTAGCGATCATCATGGCAAAATCATCAATTTGTGTCTTGCCACATTTTTCTTCATACAACCAATCATATAATGAAGTAATCTTAGAAATCATATCTCCTATTCCGGAATAGATAAACTTTTCCGGTGCTGTGCGGATTACCTGCGTGTCCACTACAATACCACTTGCCATTTTAGCAGGCACAGAAGTCCTTTTTCCTTTTAATAATAAGGAAGCACTGGAACTGGCAAATCCATCACTTGACGTAGAGGTAGGAATGCTCACAAATGCACATTTTCTCAAATAACTGATATATTTTGCGGCATCAATTACTTTTCCGCCGCCAATACCTAAAACTGCCTGAGTCTTTCCCGGCAGATTAAATGCCATATCCATAATCTCCTGCATATCAATAACATCCACTTCTTTATAGGAAAGTACTTCAATTTCTGAGCGATTCAGACTTTCCATAACGATGTTACCAAACAGATCGATCAAATCATTGCCAAAGAAAACCACTACTCTCTGATAGCCGGCTTCCTCTAAAAATGTTCCCAAATCGGCAAGGGCATTATCATATACTTTTAAGAATAAAGGTATGGAAATAGAATGATTCGATTTCATCAACAAAAATCTCCTTTTTATATCGATTAAGCCTATTTTCGTCTATTTTTGTGATGTTGTCAATGTTCGTTATGAAACAACCATAGAAAAACAAAGGATCAGGGTTTGAATTCCCGGCTATAGTATGGAATGATCAGATTCGTACCGGCAATCAGGTCTGTTTGCTTGGAAATGGAATTAATCAGACACACTTCATCCATATATTCATTAACCGATGTATAATGCTCTTCATCCATATATTCTACTGCAATGGACCATAAACTATCGCCGTATTGCAATTCATAGCTTTTAAAATATTTATATTGTGGTTTGTCATATATGGAATGGGCGCTGGTTGATAAGCCATTAATTCCAAATACAATCATAATACCGGCAATAAGTGCAAATATCGTACAAATACCCTTTATACGCTGCTGTTTCTTTCTCTTTTCGATCATTGCTCTTCTCATATTATCACCCAAAGTCCTTTTCATTAACCTTTCTTCCGGCTGGTTTCATTCTGTATGTTTATATGCAAACATACGTTGCGAACAACCGTTCGATATATTTGCATTATACAGAACAAAAGTTCGAATGTCAACACTTTTTACGAACAAATATTCGAAAAAAATCCCCATGACTTAGCATGGGGATTTTTAGAGTTTAGTATATTGGGTTTTATTCATATCGAAGAGCTTCGATCGGATCCATTTTTGCTGCCTTGTTTGCCGGATAGTATCCAAAGAAGATGCCTATTCCGGTCGAGAATAAAAGTGAGATAACGATACTGCTTACGGATGGAACCGCTGTGGCATCCATAAATGAAGCAACTGCTATTCCCATTACAATTCCAAGAATAATGCCGATAGCTCCGCCAATGATACAAATTACAATGGATTCAATGATAAATTGTAAACGTATCGAACTATTGGGTGCTCCCAGTGCTTTCCTGGTACCGATTTCCCGTGTTCTTTCCGTAATGGAAACCAGCATAATATTCATTACCCCGATTCCACCCACTAAAAGTGCAATTCCGGCAATGACAGATATGGCAAGGGTTATGGTGGAAAGCATTTCTGTCATGCTCTCAACTATGGAGGACATACTGTAGGCAGAAGGTGTAAAATCATCATTATTACGATAATAGGTTGCGAAGAAATTTTCCGTTGTCTCTGAAAAACTTTCTGCATCTACACCGGATTCCGTTACCACAGTAAACTGTGAATATCCGGATGTATGATTTAATTGTTGTGCTGTTTTTAATGGAATATAAACACTCGTAGTGATCTCTTCATCAGAAGAAAAAGAAAATCCCATGATGGATTCTTCATATTCATAAATACCGATTACGATAAAATTATAATATTTATCCCCGATATTGATCTGTATCGTACTTTCCAGTGCTTCTTCCATATCTCCATCAAAAAGATTATTGACAGTTTTGTCGGATATAATCGCTGTCTTAATGCCACCCGTTGTTTCTTTTTCCGTAAAATATCTGCCGTATAATAATGTCATATTATTGGCTGCAAAATAACCAAGGCTGACTCCTTCCATGGAAACATTTGCATAAAGGCTGTTGTCAAGAATCTGACCGTTTCCAACGTTTTCGGAAACTGAGATTGCGTAAATGGAATCTTCATAAGTATCACAATAGTTTTCCAGCATTTCTTTTGTAAAATAATCATCCTGTGTGGGATTGTTCATTCTCGGACCGTCTTCAAAAGTCAGTCCTTCTTTTGTATTCTCGGCTTCACCGGATCTTTGCTGGATACCGACTGTTATATTATTTGCACCCATCGAAGACATCTCGTCACTGACACTGGTGGTAATCGTATTTCCAATGGTCATAATCGCGATTACGGAAGCAATTCCGATGATGATTCCTAACATAGTAAGAAGGGCTCTCATTTTATTGGCTTTCAGACTAAAAAGAGCAAGACGTATATTTTCATAAATGAGCATCATTTGAGGTTTCCACTCCTTTCTCCAACGATCATCCCATCTTTTATGGTTATCACTCTTTGCGTTTCCTCCGCTAGTTCCCTGGAGTGAGTGATTAGTACAATGGTCTTTTTTTCTTCCTGATGAAGTTTATGAAAAAGATCCATTACCATACGTCCGGTGACGGAATCCAGTGCTCCTGTGGGCTCATCCGCTAAAATAATGGCAGGATCATTTGCCATAGCACGTGCAATCGCTACACGTTGTTTCTGGCCACCGGAAAGTTCTTCCGGTAAATGTTTCATCCGATCCTCCATTCCTACCAGCGCTAATAGT
Source organism: uncultured Lachnospiraceae bacterium (assembly GCA_964386235.1). Lineage (GTDB taxonomy): Bacteria > Bacillota > Clostridia > Lachnospirales > Lachnospiraceae > RGIG8767. The sequence goes on from CAYLSH010000059.1 coordinate 10,464, forward strand.
TCTTTGGCACGCTCTATCCTCTTTTTGCCCGGTATTTGTGCATATAGCATGGGCATTTCAACATTTTTGATAGAATTGGTCCTGGCGATCAAATTATAAGTCTGAAAAACAAATCCAATCTTTTGGTTGCGTATTACGGATAGTTCAGCATCTTTTGCGGCAGTCATATCCACACCATCTAAAATATAAGATCCATCCGTAGGCCGATCAAGAGAACCGATGATATTCATAAGTGTGGACTTTCCGGAACCGGACGCCCCAACGATGGCTACAAATTCTCCTTCGTAGACTGTAAGATCGATCCCCTTTAAAACTTCCAGTTCATTCGGCGTTCCCTGATAAAATTTTTTATGGATATCCTTTAATTCAATGATCTTCTTTTTTATATTCTGATTCTGCATCCTTTTAAAATCCTCCCATTGGTCCCTGACGCATCATCATAATGGGAATAGACTGGTTATCTTCCGTTTGTGGAACGATCACCTGCATTCCTTCTTTTATTTCGTCACTGATCACTTCTATGTAATAATCGCTTTCGATTCCTTTGGTAATAGAAATCCGTTTCGGAGGCTTATTATCTTGTGTCGTTGTACTGCTTATATCTTTCTGTACTTCTATATAAAAATCACCATTTGAATCTTCCATTACAGCATTATACGGCACTGTAAACACATTCTCCCTGCTTTCCAGGATAATACTTAATTTTGCGGTCATATCCAGTTTCAGATCTTCACAGGGCGTATCCACGGTAATGGTTACGGTATAGGTGACTTCGGAGGAATTACCGCCGGAAGCCGTTGTCGCACGTGGTGCCACGGATTCAACAGTTCCATCCAGTTCCAGATCACCGGTACCGTTTGTTTTGATTACGACTTTCTGTCCGGGTTTTACATCCACAATGTCGTATTCATCAATCTCGGTTGTTATTTTATAAGAACTGATGTCTTCAATGGTAGCAATCACATTTCCGGAATATATATCACCATTCTCAATATTCAGAGCTGTGATCATACCGGATATGGGTGATTTTACGGTACAGTTTTCCAGTTGTTCATTATAACTTTCTACTTGATTTTTATCATTGTTTCCACTGGTGGCTGCATTTAATTTTGAGGTATTAACATTATCCGTCTTATTGGCAATTGTACTTGCATTATTACGCGCAGTATCTTCTTTAGAACGGTTACTTTTTACATAAGCGTCGTATTTATTATCTTCTGCAGAAGAAGCCTGCTCATAGGCACTTTTTAAGGACTCCTCTGTTTTGAGGGCACTTTCATAGGCTTGTTGTGCTGAATTGACTTTAGATGAAAGACCCTCTTTTTCGGAAAGCCAATCTTTTGCCTTGTATTTATCTCTGGCTTCCTTCATAGATTCCAGTGCTGTATCTATTGATGCTGTGTCCGGCGGTGTTTCCGGATCTAAAGGTAAGACTTTATAGATATCCGTTGGCGTTAAACTTGAATCCGTTTCAATTTCAATTGTACTGAAATTACTATCATTTAATGTAATTTCACCATTACTGTTATCGATTGCTTTTACGATGGAGTCTCTGGCATTTTCAAATGTAGTAATATAAGATTGTTTTTCTTTTTCTAATGCAGACAATTTTGCCGTAGCCGTATTCAACTGTTCCTTATAAGAAGAAGTCGTTTTTTGGGCGTTCTCATAAGCACTTTTAGCATCAGCAGTATCTTCTACACTTTCATTATAATCATTTAGTGCAGATGCCGTATCTGCATCAATACGTGATTGTTCGATATTGCTGTTTTCCACTGCTTCACTCAGACTTCTTTCAGACGAAGCAATATCCATCTGTGATTTGGCAGTAGTGACATTTAGACTGGCTTTTGCCTGTGAAAGACTCTTTTCAATATCTTCCGAATCAAATGTACAGAGAATATCTCCTTCGTTTATCATATCTCCCACTTTGTAATTTACCGTTTCCACTTTAATATTACTAAGAGATACGGAAATGTCTTTACTTTCCGAACTAACAATACTTCCGGTAGCAGAAATTGTGCTCATCAAGGTCCTTTTCTCAATGGATGCGGTTTCTGTCTGATGCATGGCTGCCATCATTTCCCGCTGTTTCTTAGATACATTGTTTTTTATTGTAACAAATCCAATTATTACAATAAGAACAACTGCCAATACGATCCATATTTTTTTGTGTTTCTTTCTAATCCC
>CAYLSH010000060.1:0-12392 GCA_964386235.1 uncultured Lachnospiraceae bacterium
GGTGATGGCACATGGCTAAGCTAATTTCAAAAACATATGGAGATGCCCTGTTTACGCTGGCAGTAGAAGAGGATAAAGTGGACGAACTGTTACAGGAGATTACACAGTTGCTTGTCATCCTTAAGGATGAGGAAGATTTTTCCAAACTGATGAATCATCCCCGCGTGCCGGTAGAAGAGAAGATTGCGATGGTAAAAGAGATCTTCACGGGACGTATCAGCAGTGAACTGACAGGTTTTCTTGTACTTGTCGTGACCAAAGGGCGTTATTCTTCAATTAACGAGATTCTGCAGTATTTCCTGGATAGTGCAAAAGAATTTAAGGGAATCGGCGTTGCGTATGTGACGACACCGCTTCCGTTAGAGGATGAGCAAAAGAAAGCAGTGACGGATAAACTGCTTGCAACAACACAGTATAAGGAGATGGAGATGCATTATGCGCTTGATCCGGCTTTGATCGGCGGTATGCGTATCCGGATCAAGGACCGTGTTGTAGACAGCAGCATCCAGACCAAAATAGCCAAGATGCAGCAGAATTTAATGCAGATCCAATTATAGTATTTGGTAGTAAAGAGAAGGGATTCTGTCCGGCGCAGGAAGCGTATGACAGAATCAGGAAAGGAAAAAGATCCATGAATTTAAGACCAGAAGAAATAAGTTCAGTGATAAAGGATCAGATCAGGAAATATGCGGGTGAACTGGAAGTTTCCGAAGTGGGAACGGTTATTCAGGTAGCAGATGGTATTGCCCGTGTTCATGGCTTGGAAAATGCAATGCAGGGTGAATTATTGGAATTCCCCGGTGAGATTTTCGGAATGGTATTAAACCTGGAAGAAGACAATGTTGGTGCGGTTTTACTTGGAAACAGCAAAAACATTAACGAAGGGGATATCGTTAAGACAACGGGACGAGTAGTTGAGGTGCCGGTCGGAGATGCATTGCTTGGACGAGTTGTAAATGCTCTTGGTCAGCCAGTGGATGGCAAAGGTCCGGTTCAGACGGATAAATTCCGTCAGATAGAAAGAGTGGCATCCGGTGTTATTACCAGAAAATCCGTTAGTGTGCCACTGCAGACAGGTATCAAAGCGATTGATGCCATGGTGCCGATCGGAAGAGGACAGCGAGAACTCATCATCGGTGACCGTCAGACAGGTAAGACTGCGATTGCGATCGATACGATCATCAATCAGAAGGGTCAGAATGTCAAATGTATTTATGTGGCAATCGGACAGAAAGCGTCAACTGTTGCCAATATCGTAAAAACATTAGAAGAAACAGGTGCTATGGCATATACGACGGTTGTCGTATCCACGGCCAGCGAACTGGCACCGTTACAGTATATTGCACCGTATTCAGGATGTGCGATCGGTGAAGAATGGATGGAAAACGGAGAGGATGTACTGGTTATTTATGATGACTTAAGTAAGCATGCCATGGCATACCGTACACTTTCCTTACTCCTTAAGAGACCACCCGGACGTGAAGCATATCCCGGTGACGTATTCTATCTGCATTCCAGATTATTGGAGCGTGCAGCCAGAATGAGTGAAGAATACGGCGGAGGTTCTTTAACGGCACTTCCGATTATTGAAACACAGGCAGGCGACGTTTCCGCTTACATTCCGACCAATGTTATTTCCATTACGGATGGTCAGATCTATCTGGAAACAGAGATGTTCAATGCAGGTTTCCGTCCGGCTGTTAACGCGGGTCTTTCCGTATCACGAGTAGGTGGTTCGGCACAGATCAAAGCGATGAAAAAGATTGCAGGACCGATTCGTACCGAACTTGCGCAGTACAGGGAATTGGCAGCGTTTGCACAGTTTGGATCCGAACTGGATGCGGATACGAAAGAAAAACTCGATCAGGGTGAGCGAATCAAAGAAGTATTAAAGCAGCCACAGTATCAGCCAATGCCGGTACAGTATCAGGTTATTATCATCTATGCGGCTACCAGAAAATACCTTCTTTCCGTTCCGACGGAAAAGGTTACTCAGTATGAGAAAGAATTATTCGCATTTATAGATACGAAATATCCGGAGATTGCGCAATCCATCGCGACAACAAAGGAAATCACGGGTGAAACTGAGGAACTGTTAAAGAAGGCGCTCGAAGAATTTGGTGATAAATTCGCAAAATAAGAGGCAGAAATGGAAAAGGTGATATAGTATGGCGTCGATGAGAGACATCAAAAGACGTAAGGGTAGTATCCAGAGTACCCAGCAGATCACGAAAGCCATGAAACTAGTTTCTACCGTAAAATTACAAAGATCCAAACAGCATGCCATGGACGCGAGGGGATATTTTTCCTATATGTACCGTACGGTGCAGTCCATGTTGGCAAAAGCGGGAACGATCACACATCCTTACATTACACCGCAGGAATGCAATAAAAAGGCGGTCATTATGATCACCGGTAATCGCGGACTGGCGGGAGGTTACAATTCCAATGTGATCAAACTGATCACAAGGGGAGAGTTCAAAAAAGAGGATCTGATCATTTATACCCTGGGATCCAAAGGTAGAGAGGCAATGGCACGTTATGGCTATGAGCTGGCAGAAGATTATTCACAGATGATCGAAGAGCCGGAATATGTGGATGCCATGAGGCTGAGTGCGAATCTGCTGAACTCCTTCAAAAAAGGAGAAATCGGAGAAATCTATCTTGCGTATACACACTTTAAAAATACGGTGGTTCACGAACCTGTTCTGATGAAACTGCTTCCGGTTGTGCCGGGAGAAAATGCCGGTATGTCCATGGCAGAGACACAGGAGGATGCAACGGATGCAATCCCCATGAATTTTGAACCAAAGGAACAGGAAGCGCTGGATCTGATCATACCCAAGTACGTGACGAGCCTTATTTACGGCGGTATGGTAGAGTCCATAGCAAGTGAAAACGGTGCCAGAATGCAGGCAATGGATGCGGCAACAAGCAACGCAGAAGAACTGGTCAGCAAACTGACATTGCAGTATAACCGTGCCCGTCAGGGATCCATTACACAGGAACTGACAGAGATTATAGCAGGGGCAAACGCAATTTCATAAGGATTGCATTGAAAAAAATAGAAAGGGAACATAAACAATGGCAGAAAAGACAATCGGAAAGATTACACAGATTATCGGTGCCGTTCTTGACGTGAAGTTTCAGGAAGGGAAACTCCCTGAGATCAACGAAGCGATCAAGATCACAAGAAAAGATAACAGTGTATTGGTTGTAGAAGTATCACAGCATCTTGGTGATGATACGGTCAGATGTATTGCCATGGGTCCCACGGACGGACTGGTAAGAGGAATGGATGCAGAAGCAACGGGAGCACCCATTTCCGTACCGGTTGGTGAAAATACATTGGGAAGAATGTTCAATGTACTGGGAGAACCCATTGACAATCAGCCTGCACCACAGGTGGAATATTATGAGCCGATTCACAGACCCGCTCCGGAATTTGCGGAGCAGTCCACAGAATCCGAACTTTTGGAAACCGGTATTAAGGTCGTTGACCTTCTTTGCCCGTATCAAAAGGGTGGTAAGATTGGTTTATTCGGCGGTGCCGGTGTAGGTAAGACGGTATTGATTCAGGAGCTGATCCGTAATATCGCGACAGAGCACGGCGGATACTCCGTATTCACCGGTGTTGGAGAGCGTACACGTGAAGGAAATGACCTATATTATGAAATGAAAGAATCCGGTGTTATCGACAAAATCACCATGGTATTCGGTCAGATGAATGAGCCGCCGGGAGCCAGAATGCGAGTAGGTCTGACAGGACTGACGATGGCAGAGTATTTCCGTGACAAAGGTGGAAAGGACGTGCTTCTTTTCATTGACAATATTTTCCGTTTTACACAGGCAGGTTCAGAAGTGTCCGCATTACTTGGACGTATGCCATCCGCAGTAGGTTATCAGCCCACTTTGCAGACGGAAATGGGCGCGCTTCAGGAGCGTATTACTTCTACCAGAAACGGTTCCATTACTTCCGTACAGGCAGTATATGTGCCCGCGGATGACTTGACGGACCCGGCTCCGGCAACCACATTTGCGCATCTGGATGCGACGACCGTACTGGATCGTTCCATCGTAGAAATGGGTATTTACCCGGCAGTAGATCCTCTTGGATCCACATCCCGTATCTTAGATCCGCGTGTAGTGGGAGAAGAACACTATCAGGTAGCCCGTGGCGTACAGGAGATCTTACAGAAATACAAAGAATTACAGGATATCATTGCGATCTTAGGTATGGATGAATTATCAGAAGAAGATAAACTGGTAGTAGCAAGAGCAAGAAGGGTACAGAGATTCTTATCCCAGCCATTCTTCGTTGCAGAACAGTTTACCGGTACGGAAGGTAAATACGTTCCGATCCAGGAAACCATCCGTGGCTTCAAAGAGATCATTGAGGGTAAACATGATGATATTCCGGAAAGTTATTTCTTAAATGCCGGAACCATTGATGATGTGCTTGCAAGAGTAAAATAAGCAATGTGATTCTTCCGAAGCATTAGGAGAAAAAATATGGCAGATGAAAACAAGAAATTTGATCTAAAGATCATAACACCGGAGCGCATGTTTTACGAAGGCAGTGCGGAAATGGTGGAGTTTAATACGACGGAAGGCGCTGTCGGAATCTACAAGAATCATATTCCCATGACCGTGATCATCAAACCGGGTGTGTTGACGATCACGGAAGGGGAAGAAAAGAAAGAAGCTGCTTTACATGCAGGCTTTGTAGAGATCTTACAGGACAGGGTCACGATCTTAGCAGAGGTGATCGAGTGGCCGGATGAGATTGATGAAAAGCGTGCGGAAGCCGCCTATGAACGTGCGAAAGATCGTATTGCGGGCAAGGATCCGAAAACGGATATTGCAAGAGCGGAGACAGCACTGTTAAGAGCCATGGCTCGTATCAATGTATTAAAATAATAAAGGATCCATAGGATCGGATAAGATATATGAGGGGTATCACGAATCGGTGGTACCCCTCATATATTATCATAAGACTATTTTTGGAGCCGATCAGTGGAACAGAATACAATTTTACCATTTTATATGGCATACCCCTATTCGTATACCTATGATGACCGGACGGACAGAATGCGGGATCTGGAATATCTTCAACAGTTGTATCCGAAGGAAGCGAAAAAAATACAGAAAAAAGTCCTTATCCGTGTGGAACCGGTTGATTACAGCGGCAGTTTTTTATACGATGAATATCCGGATCAACTTATGATGTACCGGATTGTATCAGGCATTCTGGATGATTTAAGGCAGGATGCGCAAAAAGAAGGAGAAGAGTGGAGTCAGGAGAAAGAACTCTGGATGCAGGATATGGTAAAACTGGTACTGTATTTGGAAGTTTTTAAAAGAAGATGTAAAAAGAAAAACAATCCGGTCAGATAAAAACGGTTGAGAAAACGAAAAAAAAACAGTACACTAGAAGAAGCAAATAATATAAAGGAATTACAATATGAACAGAAACTGGATCAGATACAGTGTGGTTGCAATGGTTTTTGTGATGTCACTGATTATTTTTTCGATCGTCCTGAATCAGGGAAATACGGATATGACTATGGAGATGGCTCCGGCATCCCTACCGACAGCGTCCGTTATATTAGATAACCAAAAGATCAACGAAATGCATGGCTATGTACAGCGAATGGACGCAGCCACGATACGCGAAAGCATTTCTCCCATTGGCAGTGACAGACAACTTTCTTTCCAACTGGATCTTTACGGACAAAAACTGAAGGAACTGCGCTACGAAGTCCGGAGCGTGGATGGGAAGCGTCTGATTGAAGATACGCGTGTTACGGATTATGTGAAAGAAGGCGAAACCGTATCGGCTACGGTTAACATTAAGGATCTGATAGAAGAAAATGTTGAGTATAATTTCATACTTATTGCCGGACTGGAAGACGGAAGGGATGTGTTTTTCTACACCCGCATGATACAGTGCGACAACAGTCTGACATCCTCAAAATTAGATTTTGTTTTGGATTTCCATGAAAAAACCTTTGATAAAGAGGCGGCGAAAGATCTTTCCCTTTATCTGGAACCCAATTCGGAGGGGGATAACAGTACCTTTGGGAAAGTGGATATTCACAGCAATCTTAATCAGGTCAGCTGGGGCAATATGAATGTAGAAAGAGTTAAAGATCCCGTCATAACGATCTGTGAACTGAGCAGCAATCTGGCTTCCGTTCGCTTAGATTACATCGTAAAAATTGTGGAGGGCAGAACGGAAAGTAATAACCTGGTCAGTGAATATTTCAGGGTGCGTTATACTTCGGACCGTTTTTACCTGTTAAATTATGAGCGCAGCATGGAAGAAATATTTACCATGGATAAGAAGTCATTTGCCAACAATAAGATTATGTTGGGTATCCAGAATGAAGAGATACAGATGGCGGAAAGTGATGGCGGGAATATTTTGGTGTTTGTAAATGCAAACAGGATTTATTCTTATGATGTGGTAGAAAATAAACTTTCGCAGTTATTTGCTTTTTTTGATCAAAACAATTTTGATGCGCGCACGTATTATGACAATGCGGATATTCGTATACTGGACGTGGAGGAAACCGGCAATGTTGCCTTTATTGTATACGGATACATGAACAGGGGAAAGCACGAAGGAAAAACCGGCATAGAGTTGTATTATTATAACCATCTTCAGAATACGGTCGAAGAACAGATATTTATGGAGTATGATAAATCCCCACAGGTACTTATGAACGATATCAATACCCTATCCTATACCAACCGTAAGGGTGAACTGTTTGTACTGGTGGATGGAAATATTTATAAGATTAATATCGAAAATAAGACCTGCGAAACGATTGCAGAAAGCGTGAATGAAGATAACTTCTATGTTTCGGATACCGGTGAGATGATCGTCTGGCAGGCGGATGTGAATACCATCGGTGCTGAGAAACTCATACTGATGAATCTGAACACGGAAAAAATGACGGAGATAAGTGCAGGAGATGAGGAGTACTGCAAAGCACTTGGTTTTATGGAGGAAGATCTTGTCTATGGGACTGCCAACAAGGCGGATATCAGCATGGATCGTTACGGATCCGGGGTATTTCCGATGAAAAAGCTGTTGATTCAGGGACAGGACGGCTCCGTTTTAAAAGAATATAAAAATGAAGACATTTATATCCTGAACGGAACGATCCGGAATAATCAGCTGAATCTTACCAGAGCAAAAGGCGTACGGAAAGAATATAAGGATCCGGAAACAGGAGAAACTCTGTACGGAGAGCTGACCCTGACGCCGACAACGGACGATCAGATTACGAGTAATGTGGAGGAAGAACAGGGTTATAATACGACGGCAGCAGTCGTAACCGAATTGTATGAAACGATCCGGCAGATAGAATTAAAAAAAGAAATGGATGTAAAGCATCTGAAGTTTCTGACTCCCAAAGAAGTTATGTATGAGGGCGGAAGAGAACTGAAACCGGATCAGAAGATGGAAGCCGAACGCTATCTGGTCTATGTCGGAGGAAGATTGGAAGATATTTGGTCCGATCCGGGAAAGGCGGTACTCTATGCATACGAAAATGTCGGAACGGTAATCGATTACCGGGGAAATGAGATCTACCGGAGAGGAGAACTGGTAAGCCGTAACCAGATCATGGCAATCAAAGAAGCATCCACAACGGATACCAAGGATTCCCTGGCAGTCTGTCTGGACACGATTCTTCATTTTGAAGGAATCTCCCGCAACACCGAATTTATGCTGGAGCAGGGACAGAGTGCGATGGAGGTTCTTCAAAACAATATAAAAAACAGTGTTATCCTGAACCTGAAAGGTTGTACCATGGATGCGATGCTGTATTATGTAAACCAAGACATTCCGGTTCTGGCTTTAAAGGATTCGGGAGAATCCGTTCTGATCATTGGTTTTAATCAGCAGAACGTGGTATTGATGGATCCGAAAACCGGTACCATTTATAAAAAAGGTATGAATGATTCCCGCACGATGTTTGAAGAGAACGGCAACTGTTTTGTAACTTATGTGAAAACAGAGGAAACGGAGTAGTTTCAGTCATCAAAAAGAATCCGTCTGTATTTTTCAAGGGTAAAAAGCAAAAGCATGCCCAGAATGCCGCAGGATATGATTTCTCCTGTAGTTACGGTTACAAAAGAAAACCAGATAGGCTTTATGCCGTATGCGTAAAGTAATACAAAAGGAATAATGGCAGCGTTGGAGAGTATGGGACCCACCGGCGCTGCCCATTTATATTTGCGAAGAACATATGTGAGCAGAGAACCGGTCAGCGTAGCAAGGCTGCCAAATACAATATCGGGAAGTGCACAGCCGGTCAGGATATTGCCTAGCAGACAACCGATAAAAAGTCCGGGGATGGCACTTGCCGTAAAATAGGGAAGAATGGTAAGACATTCCGAAAAACGGATCTGGACCGGATAATTGGCAAGTCCAAGGGCATTTGCCAGAAAAGTGAGTATGATATAAAGTGCAGCAATAATCGCTGCCCGTGTGAGGGATGCCGTCTTGTGAAGACGGTTTTGATCTTGTTTCATTATTTTCTCCTAGTTTTGTTTTATGTGTGGATGGTTTCGAACACACAGTTTAATTTTACAACGTTGTTCAGTATAACATTTCATGAAAAAAAGTCAAGATAAGGACAGGATGCCTAAAAAAATTATAAACTTTTTAGGCATTTTCACATTTATTTCATATTTTTCATGTGTAAATGGTGTTATACTTGAAAGTAACGATTTAGAAGAAAGGAGCAGAAAAATGATACGAACGTTATCAAAATACATAGGACAATACAAGCGTGCATCCATACTTACACCCTGCTGTATGGTAATGGAAGTATTAATGGAAGTATTAATTCCTTTTGTAACCGCGGCGATCATTGACCAGGGAATCGAAGCGGGTAACATGAACAAAATATTGATATACGGCGGGATGATGGTCTTTATGGCGATATTCAGTCTTATATTCGGCGTGTTGGGAGGTAAATTCGGGGCGGAAGCATCCACCGGTTTTGCCTGCAACTTAAGGGAGGGAATGTACGAAAATATACAGACCTTTTCCTTTTCCAATATTGATAAATTCAGTACGGCGGGACTGGTAACCCGTATGACGACGGATGTCAGCAATGTACAGATGGCATACCAGATGATCTTAAGAATCGCAGTACGTGCCCCCATGACACTGGTGATCAGTATGATCATGTGCTTTGTGATCAATATAAGGTTAAGCTGCATCTTTTTAGTAGCGACAATCGTGCTTGGCGTCACCCTGTTTTTACTGGTAAGAATGACCATGAAATTATTCCGTCAGGTGTTTGATAAGTATGATGAATTGAATGCCTCCGTACAGGAAAATGTTTCCGCCATTCGCGTGGTAAAAGCATTTGTAAGAGAAAAATTCGAAAACAGCAAATTTATTACGGCAGCAGAAAACCTCTACCATATGTTTGTAAAGGCCGAATGCATGATTATTCTGAACAATCCGATTATGATGCTTGTGGTATACAGCTGTATGATCGCATTGTCCTGGTTTGGAGCACACTTTATTGTGGCGGGTAATCTTACGACGGGTGAACTGACATCCTTATTCACATACGTAATGAGCGTGCTTTCTTCCCTGATGATGTTATCCATGATTTTTGTTATGCTAACCATGAGTGCGGCAAGTGCAAAGCGTATTTCGGAAGTATTGCAGGAAAAAGCAGATATTGTAAATCCGGCGCAGCCCGTTATGCACATTGAGGATGGAAGCATTGATTTTGAAAATGTTGATTTTTCCTATAAACGCGGAAGCGGGGAAGAAACCTTAAAAGACATCAATCTTTCCATTAAAAGCGGCGAGACCATCGGTATTATAGGGGGAACCGGATGCGGAAAATCCACTTTGGTAAACCTGATCAGCCGTTTGTATGATGTGGACAGAGGGGTGATCCGCGTAGGCGGCAGGGATGTGAAGGATTATGATCTGGAAACCCTGCGTAATGAAGTGGCGGTGGTATTACAGAAAAATGTGTTATTTTCCGGAACAATTCTGGAAAATCTTCGCTGGGGTAAAGAAGACGCCACATTGGAAGAATGCATGGAAGCATGCAAACTTGCGTGTGCGGACGAATTTATAGAGAAAATGCCGGACAAATACGATACCTGGATCGAACAGGGCGGAACCAATGTTTCCGGTGGACAGAAACAGAGACTCTGTATTGCAAGAGCCCTTTTAAAATCGCCCAGGATTCTGATTCTGGACGATTCGACCAGTGCGGTGGATACGGCAACGGATGCCAGGATAAGAGAATCCTTTGCCAAAAAGATTCCCGGTACAACAAAACTGATTATTGCACAGCGTATTTCCAGTGTACAGGAGGCTGACCGTATTCTGGTGCTGGAAGACGGTGCGATAAACGGCTTTGGAACACATGAAGAATTATTGAAAAATAACCCGATTTATCAGGAGATCTACGAGACACAGACCAAGGGTGGCGGAGATTTTGATGAATCAAATAAAGAAGGAGGGGAGGAATAGTCATGGCAGAAGGAACGACAAAAGGCCCAGCGGCAAGAAGGATGCCGGCAGGACCAAGAGGCAACAGGGGAGCTATGGGCCCCAAACCGCAGATAAAAGATCCGGGCAAGATTATCCTGAGATTGATGAAGTATATTCTGGTAAATTACAAATTTCATTTTATCGTCGTCATTCTGGGGATTATACTGTCCGCACTGATGACACTTCGCGGAACCTGGTTTATGCAGGCGTTGATCGATGATTATATTATTCCCCTGACAAAGTCCGATGTGCCGGATTATGCGCCCCTTGCAAAAGCACTGATGTCGCTGGCACTTACCTATGGCATCGGAATTGCAGCAGGATATTTATATAACCGTGTGATGGTAAATATCAGTCAGGGAACCATGAAGAGACTGCGTGTGGATATTTTTACCCATATGGAATCCCTTCCGATCAAGTATTTTGATACGCATGCGCATGGTGACATTATGTCCGTGTATACAAACGATGTGGATACACTTAGACAGATGATCGGGCAGAGTATTCCCCAGATTCTAAACTCCCTGATCACGGTTGTTTCCACTTTCCTGATGATGATTGTACTGGATATTCCGTTGACGCTGATTACGGTTCTCATGGTGGGACTGAGTATGTTTGTTTCCGCAAAACTGGCTCAGAAATCCGGTTCCTACTTCGTAAAACAACAGAAGGATCTGGGTAGTGTTAACGGCTATATTGAGGAAATGCTGGAGGGACAGAAAGTAATCAAGGTTTTCTGCCACGAAGACAAGAACTTTGAAGAATTCAGCAAACGGAATAATGAACTGCGTGACAGTGCCTACAATGCAAACTGGGTGGTAAATATCATGGGCCCGGTCAATAATAACCTGGGACATTTGAGTTATGTTTTGTGTGCGGTCGTGGGAGCGCTGCTTACCTTAAGCGGAGTTACCGGACTTACGATCGGCGGACTGGTTACCTTCCTGACACTGAATAAAAACTTTTCCATGCCGATCAACCAGCTGACACAACAGATGAACAGTATTATCATGGCACTTGCCGGAGCGGAGAGAGTGTTCAACCTGTTAGATGAAGAACCGGAAGTGGATGATGGTTATGTAGAACTGGTAAATGCCGTAGAAAAAGAGGACGGAACACTTGTTGAGTCAGAGAAAAGAACCGGTGTCTGGGCATGGAGACATCCCCACAAGGCGGATGGAACAGTTACCTACAAGAAACTGGAAGGTGATATTGTCTTTGATGATGTGGACTTTGGTTACACGGATGAAAAGATGGTATTACACAACATAGATCTGTATGCAACACCGGGACAAAAGATTGCATTTGTCGGAAGTACGGGTGCAGGAAAAACCACCATTACCAATCTGATCAACCGTTTTTATGATATTCAGGACGGAAAGATCCGTTATGATGAGATCAATGTAAACAAGATTAAAAAAGACGATCTTCGTCGTTCGCTGGGAATCGTATTACAGGAAACCCATTTATTTACCGGAACGGTTATGGATAATATCCGCTATGGCAGACTCGATGCAACGGATGAAGAGTGTATTCAGGCGGCGAAACTGGCCAATGCACACGGATTTATCAAGCGTCTGCCGGACGGTTACCGGACCATGTTAAAAGGAGACGGCGGTAACTTAAGTCAGGGTCAGAGACAGCTGCTTGCAATCGCAAGAGCAATGGTAGCGGATCCGCCGGTACTGATTCTGGATGAAGCGACTTCTTCCATTGATACGCGTACGGAGAAAATGGTTCAGGAAGGTATGGACCGGCTGATGAAGGGCAGAACGACATTTATCATTGCCCATCGTTTATCCACTGTCCGCAATTCGGACTGTATTATGGTATTGGAACAGGG
>CAYLSH010000061.1:0-11405 GCA_964386235.1 uncultured Lachnospiraceae bacterium
CTTTTTATTTCTCTGCATTCTGCGCATCTGCCATTTCAGCCACCTTCCGGCTTACTCTTCTCTGCACTTCTTCTGCAATATCCGTTGTTTTCATTTCCTTATATTCTTCATAGTACAAGGGCTGCAGATAAGCTACCTTTACGGTTACCGGTCTGATGGAATTTTCATCAAACGGTTTGAAGGAATCTACCAGTGCACACGGAACAATCGGTGCTTTCATCATGGTGGCAATCTTGTAACTGCCTCCTTTGAATTCTCCGACCTTATTTCCTTCCCTGCTTCTGGTTCCTTCCGGAAAGATCAATACGCTCCTTCCTTCTTTTATGTCATTTGCACATGCCTTGATTACCTTAAGGGATTGTCTCAGATCATCCCTGTCAATCGGATGTGCGCGCAATGCTTTTACTACCTGCTTTAATAATATGATATTACTGGCTTCTTTTTTGATCACAACCGTAAACGGGCTGGGGCAGGTTGCCAGGAACACAAGTGCATCAAACAGTCCCTGATGGTTTGGAGTGAGTAGAAATCCATTTTCCTTGGGAAGGTTTTCCAATCCTTCCACTTCCAAGTGAACACGCCCGGCAGCACACGCACGTCTGGCAGCATATCCTATAAAAGCAAATGCTTTTTCAAAATCATAGTTTTTGGTTATTCCGTAAAAACAGATTCTTCCAAAATAGTATGGAACAAAAATGATCAGGCGAACTACCATTAATGCAATTCTCATAGCCGATCTCCTTTTTTGTATTTGTATATTTATTCTCATGTCTTCTATATATATAGAAGATATTCCTGAAAGTATTCCCTCGTATGGGTCTTTTTATTCTTCGCAGAATTCTTTTATGGCAGTCTCATACAGATTATTTCCATCTTTGTCAATTACGACAATAACCGGAAAATTCTTTACTTCCAGTTTGCGAATTGCTTCTGTTCCAAGATCATCATATGCAACCACTTCGGATTTTGTGATGGATCGGGACAGTAACGCTCCGGCACCTCCCACTGCCGCAAAATACACTGCGCCATTTTTTATAATGGCATCCCTTACTTCCCGGGAACGTTTTCCCTTTCCTACCATTCCCGAAAGTCCAAGATCCAATAACCTTGGCGCATATTTATCCATACGGCTTGCTGTTGTTGGTCCTGCTGAGCCGATCGGTCTGCCCTCTCTTGCCGGAGAAGGTCCCATATAATAAAGAATCGTGCCTTCCATTTCGATCGGAAGTTTTTCTCCTCTGTCCAGGGTTTCTGCCATTCTTTTATGAGCCGCATCCCGCGCCGTATAAATCGTTCCTGTAATGTATACGTAATCACCGGCTTTCAGTTCACTTATCTCCTCTTTTTGCAAAGGAGCTGTAATGTGTTTTTCCATTCTAAATCTCCAATTTCTACCATATCGTTTATAAATGGTGTTCTTTTTTTTAAAGAATGCGGACCGCATGACGATTCACATGGCAACAGATGTTTACCGCTACCGGAAGCCCCGCAATGTGAGTGGGATAGGTGTTGATATTTACCGCAAATGCCGTCGTACTACCTCCCAATCCTCCCGGTCCGATTCCGCTTGCATTGATCTTAGAGAGCAATTCTTCTTCCATTTTTCGTATATGAGGGATGTCGGAATGCTCATTAACGGGTCTTGTTAATGCTTTTTTGGCAAGAATGGCGCATTTTTCAAAAGTACCGCCAATTCCCACACCAACCACCATGGGCGGACATGCATTCGGTCCCGCATCTTTTACTGCAGTCAGAATGGCATTTTTTACTCCTTCTTCGCCATCCGCCGGCTTTAACATGAAAACACGGCTCATATTCTCGCTTCCAAACCCTTTCGGCGCTACTGTAATCTTTACCTGATCGCCGGTTACCATTTCGTAATGAATAATCGCCGGTGTATTGTCTTTTGTATTTTCCCGGATAAGAGGATCTCCTACGACGGATTTACGAAGGTATCCATCCACATAACCTCTGCGGACGCCTTCGTTTATTGCATCTTCCAGGGATCCGCCGGTAAAATGCACGTCCTGTCCGATTTCCATAAAAACAACTGCCATTCCCGTATCCTGACAAATAGGAATCATATCCTGTCCGGCAATGCACAGGTTTTCCTGCAATTGTTCCAGAATCTGTCTGCCCAGAGGGGATTTTTCTTTTTCTTTTGATGCATCCAGCGCCTGTTTCATATCTCCTGTCAGAAAATGATTGGCTTCTATACACATCTCTTTAATGGTTTCTGTAATCTTTTCTACTTCTATCGTTCTCATAAGTCACCTCGTTTTTCATTATAACGCAATTCTTTACGGGAACACAATGCTGATTTTTGTTCCTTTTCCCGGTTCCGATTCCAGCGTCATCTCCGCATCCGACTGCGCCACAATATGTTTTACAATCGCCAGACCAAGTCCCGTTCCGCCCGTCGATTTTGAACGGCTTTTATCCACCCTGTAAAAACGCTCAAATATTCTTTCCTGATGTTCGGGCAGAATCCCAATACCCGTATCTTCTACGGTAAGCACTACGCCCCTGCTTTCTTTTTTTACATATACAAGGACGTTCCCGCCTTCCACATTGTAACGGATCGCATTGTCACACAAATTATATACCAGTTCCTCCATCATTTCTTTGGTGGAGGTCACTTCACAGGGTTCCCCTTTGTAGGCAATGCGAACATGATGTTTCTCCGCATTCATCTGAAGCATATTTACACAATTTTCTGCCACCTGATTTAATGAAATCTTTTCAAAAGTATGGGAAATCTCCGTCGTATCCAGTTCGGAAAGACGTATGATATCATTAATCAGAGTAAGCAGACGCGTGGCATTTTTGTGGATCTCGCCCGCAAATCTTCTTGTATTTTCTTCGGTTGCCATTCCGTTTTCAATTAATTCCGAATATCCCGAAATAGCCGTTAAGGGGGTTTTTAATTCATGCGATACATTTGCCGTAAAATCCTGTCGCATCCTTGCCCCTTTTAATATGTCCTCATGCTGTTCATAAATGGTGTGAATAAACGGCATAAGTTCGCTATAGGTCTCTATCTTTTCTTTCCCGTCCAGGTTATCCGCCAGTTGTTCGATCGGCGCAATCAATCTTCTGGTAAAATACCTCGCTATTACCATACAAAAGGTATAAAGCAAAATAATCAGAAAAACCAATACCGGTATGTATTGCACAAATATACTGAAGACATTATCCGTTTCCCTTGCCACTCTTATAATTTTCCCATCTTCTACGGATAAGGCATAATAGAAAAGACTTTTCTCCAATGTAGAGGAACGTCTTACGACATAACCGGAACCATATTTCTGTGCTTTGACCACTTCCTCCCTGTCGGAATGATTATTCATATCTCCAATAACCGCATCATTATCATACAGAACCGTACCATCTGATTCTATAATGGAAATACGAATATTTTGATTCATAAAAGAATCTTTTTCTATTTTTTGTATGGCATCCTGGTCCAGCTGTTCATAAAGATGCGCTACAATTTCCAAATCACGAAATATCTGTTTTTCAAAACCTTTGTAAAATACAAAGAAAACGGTAAAAAGAGAGCCCAAAAACGCCAGCGTTGCGATTTGCGCAAGCATCAAATAAATTCTTTTTTTCATTTTTCCTCCCATTGCAGATGATTTATTATTTTATAAAAGGAAAACCGGCATTATTACATGCCGGTCTTATTATTCTATCATGTAGCCCACGTTTCGAATCGTTTTTATCATACTACCTGCTTCTCCCAGTTTCTGACGAAGTGTTTTGATATGCATATCCAGCGTTCTGGATTCTCCTTCAAAATCAGTTCCCCAGACTCTCTCCATAATGGATTCCCGGGACGTTACAATCCCTGTATTCTGCATTAAAAAACGAAGTAGTTCATATTCCTTGTAGGTCAGTTCCACGTTTTCTCCGTTTACCGTCACACTGTGCTTCTCAATATCCAGAAATAAACTGCCCACCATATAATTTTTTTCATCTTCCATTCCTTCGCAGCGACGAAGCAACGCTTTTACACGCGAAATCAATTCCATCACGCCAAAGGGTTTTGTCATATAATCATCCGCACCCAGATCCAGACCTTTTACCTTATCCAATTCTGTTGTTTTTGCCGTGACCATAATAACCGGAATCTTACGGCTGTCCGAATGGCTTCTTACTTTTTTGATGATACTGAGTCCGTCCTCATCCGGAAGCATGACATCAAGAATAATCAGATTGGGCAATTTTTCTTTCATTCCCTCAAAAAAATCCGCAGCACACCCGAAATCCCGAATCTGATAGCCACTGTTTTTTAAAGAAAACCCTTCTATTTCCCGAATATTGACATCATCTTCAACAATGTAAATCAACGCCATGGCATCACCCGTTTTCAACTTTTTCTTTATGGAAGTTCATAGTACTTGCGAAGGCGCTTCACTTCCTCCATATAGGAAGTGTTGTCCTTACTTGACATAACATCCTGGTATTCATGTGTATCAAAGCCCTCTTCATCCTGTTGAAGCAGGCAGATCGCTATATTGGAGCAATGGTCCGATACTCTTTCATAATTCGTTGTGATATCGGAAAGAACAAATCCCATTTCTATCGTACATTTTCCTTTACGAAGGCGCTTGATATGGCGCTTTTTCATTTCTTCACTCAGATAATCTATCGTCTCTTCCATCGGCTCTACTTTGCCGGCAAGGGCGAGATCCTCTTTTGCAAATACTTTGAATGCTGTTTCTAAAATATCCGTAACCGCTTTTGTAAAAATAGCAAGTTCTTCTTTTGCTTTATTGGAAAAATCGGCTTTTTTCTCATACATTTCCTGTGCAGACGCAACAATATTCACAGAATGATCGGAAATACGTTCAAAATCGCCTATACAATGCAATAATATGGATACTTCCTGACTGTCCTTGGGAGACATGTGGTGTCCGTTGATCTTAACAAGATAGGTTCCCAGTTCGTCCTCATACTGATCCACCAGATCTTCCAGATCCCTGACTTCCTGTGCCTTTTTCTCATCGTATTTGCCAATCAGGTTCATAGCTAGCAACATGCCCTCTTTTGCATATTTAGCCATATCGATTGCCGCATTTTTACACATTTCCAACGCAACCGCAGGACGATCGAGGAAAATCGGATCCAGCACCTGAACTTTGCGTTTTTCTTTGCCCATTTCCTTTTCTTCTTCCGTTAACGGAATGGTAAGATATACCAGTTTCTCCAATACATTGGTGAAATTGAATATCAGAACAAGCATTAACACATTGAATGAAGTATGAATAACCGCTACGCCCAATGCACTTGCCGTATCCGTCATAAAATCAAATTTTACAACGGCATTGATAAGGTAGAACGGAATCATGAAAAGGCCTACCTTCATAAAATTATAATACAAGTGAATTAGTGCGGTTCTTTTTGCATTTTTGTTTCCGCCCGCGCTGGAAATCAACGCCGTCACGCAGGTACCGATATTCTGACCCATGATAATCGGGATTGCAGTAGCATAACTGACCGCACCGGACATACAGAGTGCCTGAAGCACACCAATGGATGCGGAAGAGGACTGGATAATCGCCGTAAAAACAAGTCCCACCAGCATACCAAGGATTGGATTGGAAAATCTAAGCAAAAGTTCTTTAAATTCCGGCACTTGTGCAAGGGGTTCCACCGCTCCGCTCATCATATCCATACCATACATCAGAATCGCAAAACCGATCATGATGGTTGCTACGTTTTTCTTTCTCTCATTTTTGCTGCACATCAAAATAGCCACCGCAATGATCGCGATAATCGGCGAAAAGGAGGTTGGTTTTAACAATTCAAAAAACAGACCCGCTCCGCTGATCTCAGCAAGACTCAGAATCCATGCCGTAATCGTGGTGCCAACATTTGCCCCCAGAATAACACCCACTGCTCTGGATAAACTCATAATACCGGAACTTACAAATCCGACGACCATAACGGTAGTAGCCGAAGAAGACTGAATGATGGCAGTAACTCCGGCTCCGAGCAATACAGCCAGAAGTTTATTGGAAGTCAGTTTTTCCAAAATAATCTCCAGTTTACCACCGGATGCTTTTTTCAAGCCATCTCCCAGAATTTCCATTCCGTAAAGAAAAAGGGCAAGTCCCCCCACCAACGTCAACAAGCCAAAAATATCCATGTTTATCTCCTATGTGTGAACCATTATCGTTCTTGCATAATGCTCATAATTATACATTTCCAAAAACATTTTACACTATTCAGCATTATTTTGGTACTCTATTTTTATTTTTACCAAATACGTTCACACATAGTGCATCATATAACAGGAATATTTTTGCGAAAACCAAAACCAGGTAAGTCTTTTGTAAAATTTATGTAAATTTTGTCGAAATATATCTTTTGGGCTATTAAGGTGATTTAGACCATTTCTCCTTGTGATCGAAACAACTGCCATTTTGCAATATTTACACCGTGATCCCCTACTTTTTCAAGATATTTTGCAAGCATCATCATATCTATGTACTCATCTTCTTTTCCGGATTCTTTCTTTAAGCCTTCGATAATATCTTTTTTTACCTTATTGAAAAGTTCATCCACGATATCATCGTCCTTTACGGCCTGTTCTGCCGCCCGGTCATCCCCTTTGATAAAGGATTCCACCGCAGCAAAAAACAATTCCATTGCCGCCGTAATCATCCCATTCAGATGAACTGAGTACAATTCCGGTTTGGACATTCCGTTTCTTTTTACCAATTCTCCGATATCACCCGCGTGATCTCCCACTCTTTCCATATCGGATACAATCTTCAAAACAGCGGAAACCATCCTTAAATCCGAAGCAATGGGCTGCTGCTTTGTGATCACTTTCAGGCACTGATCCTCTATCTGTTTTTTTAATTTGTAGAAATTTTTACTGTTTTCTATTATCACGCAAACGGACTCTTCGTTTCCCGTCAATATAGCTTCTTGCAGATTACTGTAGTCCGCTCCGATCATCATACTCATTTTCTCAATCTGGTCCATTAATTCAGCCAGTTCCTGTTCAAATAACCCTCTGGGTGCCATATTTTTCTCTCCTTGATTTTATCATCCAAATCTTCCCGTGATATACGCTTCCGTCCTTTCATCCTGCGGATTGGAAAAGATCTTTTCCGTGTTTCCAAATTCCACCACTTCTCCTACCAGGAAAAAGGCGGTGTCATCCGAGATTCTGGCTGCCTGCTGCATATTATGTGTTACAATCACAACGCTGTATCGTTTTTTCAGATTTTCCATCAGATCTTCTATTTTTGTCGTAGAGATCGGATCCAGTGCAGAGGTCGGTTCATCCATCAAAAGAACTTCCGGTTCCACCGCAAGGGCTCTGGCAATACAGAGTCTCTGCTGCTGACCGCCGGACAATCCCAGTGCTGATTTTTTCAGACGATCCTTTACCTCATCAAATATTGCCGCATCCCGCAGACTTTTTTCCACGATCTCATCCAAACGCTTTTTCTCTTTGATCCCATGGATGCGCGGTCCATACGCAATATTGTCATAAATACTCATCGGAAAAGGATTGGGCTGTTGAAATACCATGCCCACTTTCTTACGCAGCAGCGTAGTATCAATGCCCGGTGCATAAATATCTTCTCCGTCAATGGTGATGCGCCCCTCTATTTTTGCCGTAGGAACCAGATCCTGCATGCGGTTTAAGGTCTTTAAAAAGGTGGACTTTCCACATCCCGAAGGCCCGATCAGCGCCGTCACGGCATTTTCCTTTATGTCCATATTTACATCTTTCAGTACATGGTGATCTGCAAAATGTAAATTGAGATGTTCTACTTTAATCTTTGTTCTTTCCATTTCTGCTCCATCTTCCAATCAATGTTTTTGTTAATAGATTGGTAAAAAATACGATTACCAGCAAAACCACCGCTATGCCAAATGCCGTGTCATACTTGGCATTTGCCATGCTTAGATACAATTCGATACTCAGCGTTCCGCCGGATTCAAAGATCTTGGTTAAATACCCCTTTGCATCCGTTGGTAAAAAATAACTGCTGCCGGCTGTAAAAAGAAGTGCCGCAGACTCTCCCACAATCCTGCCCACCGCCAAAATGATGCCGGTAATGATGCCGGGCATTGCAGACGGCAGTAAGATCGTTCGGATCATATACCACTTCGTCGCTCCAATTCCGATTGCTCCCTCTCTGTAACTATCCGGTACTGTTTTTAACGCCTCTTTCGTATTTCCAATCAGCAAAGGCAGTATCATCAATGTCAGTGTCAGGGCACCTGTCAGAATCGAATACCCCAATCCGATCACTTCTCCAAAAAAGATCATGCCAAAAAGCCCAAACAATATGGAAGGAATCCCTGATAATGTCTGCGTTGTAAATTCCACCATCCGCAAAAAAAATCCTTTGTTCGCATATTCATTTAAGTAAATCGCAGAACCAATACCAATCGGAGTCGCAATTAAGAGTGTGAGCAATACCATATAAATGGTGTTGACAATATTACCCGCAATGCCGTCCGTCTGTCTGAGTGCACTTTTTACCTGAGTCAGAAAACTAATGTTGATCCCTCCAATACCCTTAATTAGTACATAGGCAATGATCCCAATCAGTATCAGCACAGAGATTGCTGCTGACAGATAAATAAAAAATAACAAAATGCCGTCTTTACACTTCTGTTTATTCATCTGCTTTTCCTCCGCTTCTGCTCATTTTATCCATGGCAATGTTGATGAGCATGATAAAAACGAACAGCACCAGACCAACCGTAAAGAGAACTTCCCGGTGCACACCACCTGCATACGCCATCTCACTGACAAGTGCCGTTGTTAAAAACCGGACAGAATTAAATGGAAGCGGCAGATTCACGCTGCTGCCGGACACCAGAGTAATTGCCATGGCTTCTCCGATCGCCCTTCCCACGCCCAGCATGGTTGCTGCTAAAATACCGGATTTTGCCGCCGGCAGCGTAATCCGAAAAATAGTCTGCGTCTTTGTTGCTCCCAAAGCATACGAAGATGCCTTTAAACTTTCCGGCACTGCACGCAATGCTGTTTCACTCATATTGATCACCGTCGGCAGGATCATAACGGCAAGTACGAGCACCGCACAAAGCAGATTGGCACCACCTGTAAACTGATGTGTCTGCGAATCTTTAAAAATAAAAAGTTCCAGTTTATACATCAGAGGGTTGAGCACCATGATTCCCACCAGCCCATAGATGACAGACGGAATGCCTGCTAACAATTCCACTGCCGGCTTTACAATGGCTGCCACTTTTTTAGGTGCGGCTTCTGCCAGAAAAACAGCAGTAAACAATCCCACCGGAACACCGATCAGGGTCGCTAAGATGGTGCCGAAAAGGGATGTTAAAATAACATAAAAAATACCATACTGCGGCTTAGCTGCCGTTGGCTTCCAGACAGTTCCAAATATAATTTCTTTTATCCCCACTTTAAAAAGCGCAGGAGTTCCATTTAAAAACATATAGACCAATATGGAAAAAACAGCTAAGATGGTGCAGGACGCACAGATCGTAAATACGACCTGTGCGATTTTTTCTGCAGCAGATTTATTTTTTCCATTTAAGGTCATTTGCATTGATTCTTTCTTTTTCATTTATGCCTCTTTGTTAGTCCACTGTAATGAGTCCCACTGCATTGATCACTTCTTTTCCTTCTTCGGATGCAAGGTATTCAAAGAATGCCTGTACCAGTTCATTTTGTTCTGCTATTTCACCCTTGGTTGACATAACAAATGGTCTGCTCAAAATGTAATCCCCGGCCTTAATATTTTCAACCGTTGGGGCAACGCCATCCAATGCTACCGGTGTTACGCTGTCATCCACAACATCCAGTGATACATAACCGATCGCACCCGGTGTAGAAGCTACTTTTGCCATTACAGCTCCTGTGGAATCCAGTTCATTTGCATAAGCACATGCATCTTCTACTTCCAGAAGTTCTTCAAATGCTCCTCTTGTGCCGGAACCGGCCTCTCTTCCGACAACGATAATAACGCTGTCCTCTCCGCCTACTTCGCTCCAGTTTTTAATCTTTCCTGTATAGATATCTGTTAATTCCTGTTTTGTCAGATCTGCTACCGTATTTTCAGGATCGATTACAACTGCAATACCATCGATCGCTACAATATTTTCTACTGCACCGGCTTCCTTTTCTTCATCCTTTAACGCACGGGATGAATTACCAATATCCACACTGCCTGCTGTTACTGCCTCAATGCCTGCACTGGATCCGGTAAATTCTGCGGTTACCATCACGCCCGGGTATTTTGCCATAAAACTTTCTGCTGCTGCATTTGCTAATTTTTCCATGGAAGTGGAACCTGCCATGGAAATGCTGCCCGACAGACCCGTATTTTCTTCTGTTTGTGCTCCGCAGGCTGTCAGCGCTGCTGCTGTTAAAATGCCAACTAATGTGCCGGTCATTTTCTTCATATTCTTTTTCATAATAAAAAAATCCTCCTGTAATACTTCTTTTTCTTTACAGGAAAAATGTATCACAAGCGGATTTTCATCGAAATCATGATAGCGTAATTCTTTTGTATGGTTTATGTAAAAACAGATTTTACATTTTCTTCTTTTTGTAAAGGCAGATTTTACAAAGCCTAAGATCCGGTTAATAACTCCGGATTTTGTCATAATCGTCATCTTTTGTATTTTCAATCTTCCGGATCACTACATAGTAACTATAGGTATCATTAACCTTTACTTCGACACGGTCCCCTTCCTTATGATGCAGAAGGGCTTTGCCGAGCGGGGACTCAATGCTGATCAGGTTATGAAGGGAATCACCCCTTACCGTTGTTACGATCTTATACGTCTCCGTGGTCTGATCTTCTTCAAACAATACCGTTACCTGATTATTCATTCCTACTTCATCGTCTTTGGAATGATCTTCCACAATATTTGCCGTCCGTATCATTCTTTCCAGATAACGAATACGGGATTCGTTCTTATTTTTCGCCTTCTTTGCCGCATAATATTCAAAATTTTCACTCAGATCCCCATGGGAGCGTGCTTCTTTGACATCTTCTATCAATTCTTTACGCAGTTGTAGTTTGCGGTATTCAATTTCTTTTTCCATTTTATCAATATCGGATTGTGTTAAACGATCGTACATACTTCATTCCCTCCTAATTAAGTCATTTTTTGCAATTAAGGATTCAACCATTGGTTGAAAATAAAAAAGAAACACTGATAAATTCAATGTTTCCCTTACTTTAAAATACTGCAGGTGGCCGGACTTGAACCGGCACGGGATTGCTCCCGAGGGATTTTAAGTCCCTTGCGTCTGCCTATTCCGCCACACCTGCGGACGCTATGTCATAATGCGTGTACCAACACGCTACTGGGCGGAGGTGGATTCGAACCACCGAAGCAATTTGCAGCAGATTTACAGTCTGTCCCCT
>CAYLSH010000062.1:0-8856 GCA_964386235.1 uncultured Lachnospiraceae bacterium
CATTCTACCTATGCAAAAGCGTGCGCATCCTCACGGAGTGTTTTTTGTGCAATAGCTAATTTCAAAGAAATTTCCTATTGCATAAAAAGAACCAACACAAAGTGCCGGTTCTTTTATTCAGGTTAATTGCTGCTTATTTTTTCAAATTTCAATACCACTTTAAACAGATCTCCATCGATCTCCACGTTAAACTTTCCGCTTTGCAGTTCGGTAAAGGACTGCGCAATGGCAAGACCTAAGCCACTGCCCTCCGTATTGCGGGAAAGATCGCCGCGCACGAAACGCTCCGTGATCTCACGGGCATCAAAATTCATTTCCACTGCGGACATATTCTTAAAACAGATCCTATACTCAGTTTCCTTTTCCTCCAATTCCACGTAAACACGGGAATGCGGCATGGAATACTTGAGCGCATTCTGTAAAAGATTATCCATGATACGGTAAGTACGGTTCGGATCTAAATGTGCCATGCATTTTTTCTCAGGCATCATCATGCGTACCTGCAATGTGCTTTCTTTGATCCTGTCCTCGTTTTCCAGATACACCTGTTTTAACAGATTGACAAGATCCACATCCGAATAATCCATGACAATATTGTTGCTGGATGCCTTGCTTACCTCAAATAAATCTTCGATCAGTGTCTTTAATCTCTGGGATTTGCGATCCAAAGTATCAATGTACTCTTTTCTTTCTTCTTCCGTGATATCCTCTTTTTTCAAAAGATCCACATAGGTTATGATTGCCGTCAGCGGTGTTTTCAGATCATGGGACACATTGGTAATCAACTCCGTTTTCATGTTCTGGCTCTTTGCTTCTTCTGCTACCGCTTTGGCAAATCCATCCTGAACTTTCTTTAATTCCGTTCCCAATTCCGTAAAAATACCCGGTTCATCCGGCAATTCACTCTTTAAATTGCCTTCCGCCATCTGCTTTGCCGCATCCACAACCGTTGTGTACTGCGCCTGTATTTTTTCGCCCTGTTTGCGAAGAACCAGGTACAGTAAAACAGAATAAAGGACCACGCCAAACCATCCGACAAACCAGAAGCAGCAACAGGCTGCCACCACCACAAAATTGGCTAAAACCACCTTCAAAATGCTTTTGTGCAATTCCTGTCCGATCTTGATATCCGTAATGTAATGATAGAACTTTTTACATTCCTTCCAAAGGAACCGGCAGAACATAACAAGGAGCAGTCTGTCTTTTAAATAACGCAGCGGTCCGCACAAAAACTGTCTGAAGGCTGCCACTGTAATATACTCTAAGAAAAATACGAATGCCCATCCGATGACATTGACTCCTAACATGATGTAATACACCATGTTAGGCGTAATCGTGTAACCGATAAAATTAAGATTCCCATAATGAAGCGAAATGGTTTCTGTCAGAATGGGATAAGAGCTAAATACCATCAACTCAAACATCAGGACAAATCCGCCAATAGCGCATAAGCCAATACAGAATATGATCTCTGCCGGAAGAGAAAAGAGTTTTTCCCATCCGGTATTTAATTTTTTAAAGAAGGGAAGGATCAATGCCACAAGTATGATCAGCACTCCCATCGCAACGACCAGCCATTCTGTTCCCATTTCCAGATAAACGGAAAGCGGGTCATAACTGTAAATTGCATAATCCGTAATCGTCTCGCCCAGCCATGGATTTTCATCGCCGATTAAAAATACGGCATGGAAATCCTTTGGTCTTAATTCCATTTCATCCACTTCACCCTGATCCATGCTGTCATTATAAAAAAAGACATTATCTTCATACTGCCGGATGGATTTCTGTGCATCCGGATACAGACTTACCTTGGAGTCAATGTTACCGAAATTCTGCAATTTCACATTGGAAAGATTCCCATATTGGTCAAATTCCAAAACCAGATATCCCAGATAGCCTTCTTTGTAATCAAGTTTATTTTCTAAGTCACGCTTATTGGCATCACCGTCTTCCCCTAATAAAATGGACAGATCATAGTTCATCGTATTGTTGACGGATAAGCCGAACTGACTGCCGCTTTTAGAAGTTACATAATAATCACAGGCAGAAGAAAGTTCATAATAATCATTGATCCATCCATACTGATCCAGTACGGAAAAATCAACTGCTTTTTTCGACTCTTCCTGCAGCATCTGACCATAGAGATAATAACTGGCTTCCATCGCATAGTTGACAAAAGAAGAATCCAGATAGTATTCCGCCTCGTCTGTTGCCGTCTCTTTTACTTCCTCTGCTGTGACTTCTCCTGTTATCTGATTCAGCCTTTTGGTATACATTTTTCCCATTCTGGGATAAAATGCCACCAGTACGATCGCCGGAATCAGGATCGTCAAAAGAATAATAAGAACTTTTGTATTACGCATTTTTTTCAATTTTGTATCCAACGCCCCACACCACCTTTAAATAATTTGGTTTTTTCGGGTTCAGTTCTATCTTTTCCCGGATATTCCGAACATGGACCATGATCGTATCGGAATTAATTGCTTTTTCATTCCATACTCTTTCATAAATCTCATCCGCAGAATACACGCGCCCCGGATTTTTCATCAAAAGCAGCAGAATCTTGTACTCCATCGGAGTAAGTTTAACAAGATTGCCGTCCACACGTAATTCTACTTTTTCTTCATCCAGTTCCAGACCGCCGACCCTGTAAATGTGTCCGGATGGTTTATCATTGGTTTCCATTTTCTGCAGGTAATGACGATACCGCCGCAAGTGGGAATTTACTCTGGCAAGCAGTTCAAGTGGCGTAAATGGTTTTGTCACATAGTCATCGGCACCCATGTTAAGCCCCATGATCTTATCCACCTCTTCTGACTTGGCAGAAAGCATAATGACCGGGAAATCATATTCGTTGCGCATCTCCATGACCATCTGGATGCCATCCATTCTCGGCATCATGACATCCACAATAGCGAGGTGTATTTCATGATTATGTATCTGCTCTAAACCCTCAATGCCATCCGCAGCCTTATACACTTCATACCCCTGACTTTTTAGATAAATCTCAATGCCATCCCGGATCTCTTTGTCATCTTCTACGATCAAAATATGATTCTTTTCCACGTTGCTTTTCCCTTCCTGCATTTTCATTTTAATCCCATGACCATCCTTTCATTTACCATGGTCCTATCTTACCTGCTAAAACTTAAAAACAAATGCAGGTATTTCTAAAGAATCCCTAAAGAAAACCTGCATTTATCTATATATTTTCAATCTGCCAGTCAATCGGCTCCACTCCATGTTTCGTTAAAAAAGCATTCGCCTGGCTAAAATGCTTACAGCCGAAAAATCCTCGGTATGCGGATAACGGACTGGGATGCGGTGCTTTTAAGATCAGATGCTTCGGATTGGTCAGCATGGGAATCTTACTCTGCGCCGGTCTGCCCCAGAGGAGATACACGATGGGTCTGTCCTGTTCATTTACCGCTCTTATAATGGCATCCGTAAACTGTTCCCAGCCTTTTCCCTGGTGGGAGTTAGCCTGATGGGCACGCACCGTCAGTACGGTATTGAGTAAAAGAACACCCTGTTTTGCCCATTTTTCCAGATAGCCGTTATTGGGAATATAGCAACCCAAATCTTCCTGCAATTCCTTATAAATATTCTGAAGGGATGGCGGGATATCCTTCTGTTGCGGCAGTACGGAAAAACTCAGTCCATGTGCCTGATTTTCATTATGATAGGGATCCTGCCCCAAAAGCAGTACTTTCACTTCGCTTAAAGGAGTAAAGTGAAAGGCATTAAAAATATCCTCTGACGGCGGATAGATCACCTGTGAACTGTATTCCTTTTTCACAAACTGATACAAATCCTTATAATATGGCTGCTTGAATTCACTTCCGATCGCATCCAGCCAGTCATTCTGAATCATACCCATAGTTTTCTCCTAAAGGCGAACGGAAACGCCTTCTTTTTGTAAATATTCTTTTACCTGGCAAATCTCAAGTTCCTTAAAATGAAAGAGAGAAGCCGCCAATACGGCATCTGCCTTTCCTTGTGTAACCGCATCTTTAAAATGTTCCAGTTTACCGGCACCACCGGAGGCAATGACCGGAATGGAAACGGATTCTGAGATCTTTTGGGTCAGTTCAATGTCATACCCATTCTTGGTTCCGTCGCAGTCCATACTGGTAAGAAGAATCTCACCTGCGCCAAGACTTTCCGCTTTTTTTGCCCATTCAACTGCATCAATCCCGGTATCCACACGTCCGCCGTTTAAATAAATATTCCAGCCATCAAAAGGCTCTCTTCTTTTGGCATCGATCGCCACCACCACACACTGGCTTCCAAAAATATCCGCTGCTTCTTTGATCAGTTCCGGCCTTTTTATCGCTGCAGAATTGACCGAAACCTTGTCGGCACCCTCACGCAGAATGGCACGAAAATCTTCTACACTGCGGATTCCGCCGCCCACAGTAAACGGAATAAATACTTTCTCTGCCACTTTTCTGACCATATCCACTACCGTGTTTCTCCCATCACTGGAAGCGGTAATATCTAAAAAAACAAGTTCATCCGCACCTGCCGCATCATAGGCAGCCGCAATCTCCACCGGATCACCGGCATCGGTCAGATTCACAAAATTGACCCCTTTGACCACACGTCCGTTATTGACATCCAGACAGGGGATGATTCGTACTGTATGCATTTTTATACCTCCCCTTCCAACTGAATGAAATTCTCAAGTATTTTAAGTCCTACCGTTGAACTCTTCTCCGGGTGAAACTGACAGGCAAATACATTGTCCTTTTCTACCGAAGCATGAATGGTAACGCCGTACTGTGTTGTTGCAACTACACAGGACGTATCCTTTGCCTGCAAATAATAGGAATGTACAAAGTATACATAACAACCTTGCGTAAGACCCTTATATAATCTGCCCGGATTTGGAAACTGCAGACTGTTCCATCCAATCTGCGGAATCTTGAGCGTTCCGTTCTGATCCGGGATCTTCACGATCCTGCCCGGCAAAATACCAAGTCCCTTTACCCCCGGACTTTCTTCGCTTTCTTCAAATAAAAGCTGCAGTCCAAGACAGATTCCCAAAAAAGGAGTCCCTTTTTTTACAATCTCATGAATCACATCATACAACCCATATGTATGAATCTTTTCCATGGCACTTCCAAATGCTCCCACACCCGGAAGAATCACTTTATCCGCCTGTAACAGGGTATCCCTGTCCCGGGTGATACAGACTTCCTGCCCCAGTTTCTGCAACGCCTTTTCTACACTTTTAATATTACCTGCATCGTAATCGATAATTGCTATCATCTTTTCAAATCTCCTCAAAATGCTTACCATAAAAAATAGTATCACATCCAAGGCACCTTGTCCATTTTTAAATCGGTTTCAATTTTGCAGGTATAGGCTTTCCTTTAGTCAATCTTCTCCAGCAAATATCCATACGTATAAGAAGCTTCTGCGCTGTTCTCCTCGTCTGTAAGAAATCTGGTCAGATTATCCCACTGCAGATATCCGTCCTCGTCAGCCGGAACATAGATTTTTCCGGTGTTTACTCTATAATGATGAGCCTCCGTACTTCCGTCCGTAAATGTAACTTCAATCGTAAGTATTGCTCCATTTACCTGATCTGTCATCTCGTGGTAAGCAGCCTGCATATTATCGTTATGACTCCACAGTTCCTCCGGAATCGACATCCCAAACAACATGTTGTCATTGTACGCACCCTCGTATGTATTTCCTTCTATTACTAAATGTTCATTACAATAAGGTTCGGTAACATTCTCTGCATCGTCTTCATTAAGAGGAGTAGCCGTGTATATATTACACTTGTCCGTTGAAATCTTTACTTTTTCAATATTCTGACCCGAAATAGCAAACCTGCCGTCTAAGTACTCCGGGCTTCCATAGCCTGCCGAAAAAGTACTAAGAGACACTACATCCCCCGATGACACTCCTTCCGGCAATTCCGCAGCATATGCCGTGATGGCAAATATATTGTTGTTCTTTATGATCTGTTCTATGTTTGTTTTTACAGTTTCCTCTTTTTCTGTCATCGGGGAGTTTCCAAAAAATCCTCCGTTCACAACCAGTACAAGCGCCGCACACGCCACCAATCCGCTTGCTATTATTTTTCTCATCTTCATCTTATTTTTCCCTACCTTTCTCTGAATTTGAATTTCAGAATCATTAATTTCCGGAGCAAGGGCCTGCTTTAGGATTTGTTCGAATCTTTCATCTGTCATAGCCTGACACCTCCAATTTATCTTTTAACAACTGTCTTGCTTTGTTCATACGACTCTTAACGGTTCCTTCCGGAATATGTAACATCTTAGCTATTTCCCGAACAGACATATTCGCAGAATAATACAAATAAATAGAAGTTCTGTATTTCTCCGGCAAATTAGCAACCATCTGCCTGAGAGTTTTGTTCACCTCTTCCTGAAGGATATAACTTTCCGGCGATGGGGTAGCTACATCTGCCATCATTGGATTTCCTTCATTTTCCGGACAATCAATACTTTCTATCGGGAGCAACCGATTTCTGTTCGCGTATTTTTTCTTTTTATTTTTCAAAAGCAATATGGATATGGACAAGGCATAGCTTCTTACATTTTGTTTATAATCCAGGCGTTGTCTTTTCTCCAACAGTTTGAGCATAGTGTCCTGATACAACTCATTTCCGGATTCCTGATTGCCGCAGGTCATCCTGCAAAACCGGAGAATATCCTTCCCGTTGTCCCGGACAAATTGCTCGAATTCATAAGTATTCATTACAAGTTATCCTGTTTCCTTTCTACCTCTGGTCGACTTTAGGTTTTTACCCTTACACCTATATATTGTCGTCACTTTTCAACAGGTTCATATTTTCTTATGTAAAAAACAAATCAGGCGGGGAATTTTGTAATTTAACGCAAAGAATGGGCATAGCCGAAATCAACCAGTCGCTATGCCCAATTTTTCTGATAATTTTAAATTTTGATGTAAATATATTGTCCTCAAATCATTGCAAGGAGTCATTGATATTTACCGGTGAGGATCCCACAACGGTAGTCGTATGCTGTACGTTTTCTTCCGGTAATTCCAGTATTACTTCTTCTGTCTCCTGTTCTGCTTCTTCTGCCTGACTATTCTGCCTGGTTACGCCGCCTTCCTCTGACAGAAACTCTTCTTCCATTGGCAGAACATCCTCCAGCGGCTCCGTGATATTGTTTTCTCCGGGTATTGTTACAATTTCCGATTTCACACCGGTTGTCTCCCCTGCCACAGGTTCTTCTGCTACCGGTTCTTCTACCGCAGGCAGCCATTCATTTTCTACAAACGGGGTGCCGTTTACAATAGCTTCCAGTCTCTTTGTATAAGACACTTTGCTTTCATAGGCAAGAATCTCTTCGATATCGGCATCGGAAAGTCCATATGTCCCCAGTTCACTGTACATCATGTCATAAATGGGAGAAATCCGGTTTACGATACCATAACTCTCTGCTTTTACTTCCATATCGTCCCGATACAGGCGGATTCCTTCAAACAAAGCATTCAATGCTTCTACACTCATGTCCATCTGCTTCAGGTTCTCATAGGAATCCCATTTACGCTGCATACACAAAACAATGTAGGATTTTTGGAATATCTCTTCCTCTTCCTCAGAACGCTCTACGCCGTAAAGATTGGCATAGCAGGTCTCATAGTCCGCGTTATCAAACGCCCATCTTGCCTGCTTTGCGTTGCTCACATCCAAAAGAACGGTCTGTAAGATCAGAATCATGGCTAAAATACTAAAACAGAAAACAAAGACTGTCATGATCTTCTTTTTGGAAATTTTCTTTGCCGGTTTTTCATCGATATCCACTACCTTACGCGGCTTTTCCTTTTTGGGCTTTTTCTTCTTTTTCCTGGTATTATCTTTTTCAGGCTTATCTTCCGCGTCTTCGTCCGATGCACCTGATTCCATACCCTTACCCTTTTTCCTGTTCTCTTTTTCTTTTTTCTTACGCTCTTTTTCTTCTTTCTTCCGTTTCTTCTTTTCTTCTTTGGAAAGTTCTTCTAATATTGTCTCATTTTCATCCGTTATTCCGGTTTCGGATGCTTCCGGAACGCTGGATTTTTTTGTTTTTTTCTTATCTTCTACCTCGTCCTCTTCCTCCGTAAGCATGGTAAGTACTCTGCTAAGGAAAGATTCCTTTTTGTTATTGGAGGATGCATTCTTGCCCTGATCATCGTTCTGCTCAGCGTCAGCCACCTCGTCAAATGCGCCGGACATAAGCAGTGCATCAATATCCGCCCCATCCTCTTGTCCAAACAGATCATCCAGATTCATCGTTTCCTCATCTGCGATATTAACTTCACTTTCATTGTTATCACCAATAGCATTTATCTCCGGATCATCATTAGCTAATGCCTGTTCTTCTACAGGTAAATCAGTCCGTTCTAAATCCGGTGAAAACTCTTCTTCATCCTTTTTGGCTTTTTTCTTTTTAAAGAAGCCGAATAATCCTTTGGATTTTTTATTCTCAGACGGTTCTTCTGAAACAGATTCCTGCTGTTCTGTCTCTACCGTATCATTTACTACCGGTTCGGCTTCTTCGGACTCTTCGGTCATATCCGCATTATCCTGTACATCGGCAAGCACATCTTCATTGGCAAACTGTTCCAACAATGCTTTAACATCCGCATCTTCTTCATCGGCAATTCCGTTTTCCTGAGATTCTTCCGACACCTCTGTCACATCCATATCCATGCCGGATACCATTTCCGATTCAGACTCCGCGTCCGGTTCCTCCGTTTTTTCCATAGAAAGAGCCGCCAGCAATTCCTCCATGGATGTTTCAACTTCCATGGATGTGCCAACTTCCATGGATGTGTCAACTTCCATGGGTGTGTTAACTTCCATGG
>CAYLSH010000062.1:8956-11199 GCA_964386235.1 uncultured Lachnospiraceae bacterium
AACTTCCATGGGTGTGTTAACTTCCATGGTTGCATTATCTTCCACGGACGTTAACACATCCATTACATCTGCTTTTACATTGTCACTTTGCGACACTTCTGCGACCGGTTCCGGCGGTAAATCTGCCTGTAATTCTGCTTTTTCAATAATCGGCTCTATCGCCTGTAATAATTCATCTAAGTATTCTTCGCTTGTGTTTGC
The DNA here is from genome assembly GCA_964386235.1 of uncultured Lachnospiraceae bacterium. Taxonomy (GTDB): domain Bacteria; phylum Bacillota; class Clostridia; order Lachnospirales; family Lachnospiraceae; genus RGIG8767. Next base: position 9,158 of record CAYLSH010000062.1, read on the forward strand.
ACTCATGTGTACATACCTTTCACACTAATCTAATAAAAACTCAATAGGATCTGCTTCAATACTATTTCCTTTGCCATGCAGTTCCTCGCTTAACTGAAACAGGGTTCTATGCACTCTGACAAAGGTGGATTTCTGATTGCAAAATGCAATCTTTTCAAATGGCCACCGGATGATGGTAGGGTATTTCATTCCAACACCCAATTCTAGGATACATACCTTTTTATTTATGGTTTTCTGAAGCCAGTTGCGATACAAAACCCATCCCGGCATATATCCGCTTTCATTGTATTTTTCTGCCGTCACCTGATTAAAAACTGCCTTTGCGTGACAATGTGGACAGATCACTTCCTGTCCCTTCACTATCATATCATCCGTTACCGGCAACAATTCATCCGTACAATTATCACTGCATTGTAAAAATCGCCAGGTTCCGCATGGAGCTGTGATTTTCTCTTTATCAAAATCACTCTCATAGATCCGGTCATCCATGCAGGTAGTGACTACAAAATAATCCTTATCCTTTACCAGTTTATACAAACGATTATACGCCTGTATCACTTTTGTTTCCGGATGTTCCTTCCAGTATCTTAATTTTTCATATCCTGCCTGTAATGGATTCTCTTTAAGCAAAAGTTCGTAATCCGGTGTATTACGGCTAAAGTCTTTTCTCTCAAAGGCTTCGCCAATCCCAATCAACACAATATCGGCATCATTTATCAGGTTAAGTACATCATTATTCATTACAACATCATACTCCTGTTTATCGACATATCATTATAACACAAATATATTCTTTATGCAAAAAGGTGCGAGATAATCTCACACCTTTTTATGATAATGCATCCTGTTGCATCTCTATTACTTTAACCCTAATAATCCGTCCACAATTCTGACCAGATTACCGATCTCAGGCTTAGAAATCTGTGCATCCGCACCGAGAGCTTCACCCTTTCTCATCATCTCTTCATTGACAAGAGAAGAGAAGATTACAACCGGAATATGCTTGGTTGCATCATTTTCTTTTACCAGACGAGTCAGTCTGTGACCATCCATAAGCGGCATCTCAATATCGGTAATCAACATTTTAACATGCTGATCAAGATCTCCACGTTTTACGCAATCTTCAATCGCATCCCACGCTTCCTGACCATTATTTACTGTAATTAACTGCGTATAGCCAGCGGTCTTTAAAGAGTCAACAATCAATCTGTTTAACAAAACAGAATCTTCCGCAATCAGAATAGGATAATCCGCTCTTCCGGAAATATGTTCCAGTGCTTCTACCTCTTCCACCTTTAAACCAGTCTCCGGGCTGATATCAGTTACGATACGTTCGAAATCAAGAATGATAATTAATTTATCCTGAATCTTAATAATACCGGTAGAAACACCCTCATCAGTATTATTCACTGTAGAATTCGGTTTAATAATGTCGCTCCATGAAACTCTGTGAATACCAATCACGCTATCCACATGGAAAGCAATGTCAAGATTATTGAAATTCGTAACAATGAAGAAACCTTCCGGTTTAGAAGATCCCTTCTGAAGGCAGTTACGTAAATCAATAGCCGTGATCATAATATCCCTCGGCATAAAAATACCTTCGATACTGGGATGTGAATTCGGAACAGGTGTAACCGGCTGGTAATTAATAATCTCCTTAATCTTGGCGACATTAATACCATATGAGTTATCACCAATCGTAAACTCCAATACTTCTAACTCATTTGTACCATTTTCTAACAGAATCTTCGTATCCATCTTACACCTCTCAACTATGTATTCTTAATCATCCAGACAATGATATATATGACTAAAAACATTATAGCATAATATGTCAAAAAAAAATAGAAAAAATTTAATATTTTAGCACAATTTTAACAATTGTTTATTACACTTTTTTTGTGCAATAGGTAATTTCAAAGAAATTTCCTATTGCATAAAAAAGATCCCGTAAATAACGGAATCTTCATTTCTAATACAGTATTCTCTATACCTTCAAAACCAAATACAAATTCTCTAAATCTTTAAGACTTCCTGAA
>CAYLSH010000063.1:0-11074 GCA_964386235.1 uncultured Lachnospiraceae bacterium
TGGAAATTGCATATTTTTCAAACTTTTTTTGAAAGTTATTTTTCATGTACTCACCTCATAGATTATTCATTGACCCGGATTCCTTTTTCCGTGCCAATATTGATTGTATCAAACGCATCAAGAAATGTAAACAAAGGTTCGAATGAAAAAACAATGCTTCTTCCGTAAATTTTCATAAACTTTTATGAAGAAATATTAATAAAAAATAAATAAAACTAAGATTCAGTTAAATCTTTTTTTCGTACGAAAGTACGATTGCACTTTGTAAAATCCTGTCGTATAATATCAAATTATTGCGATGGATTATTTCTTATTAAAAAGTATTTACCTGTTTGCTCCTTTGGAACATGCATATATTCATCGTATTTTTTTATGAAAGGCAAATTGTATGAGTAATATGAAATACACATTGGGAATTGATATCGGTTCCACCACGGTTAAGATAGCCATTTTGGATGAAAATCATTCGCTTTTATTTGCAGATTATGAAAGACACTTTGCAAATATTAAGGACACCCTGCACTCCCTTTTATTAAAGGCGCAGGACAAACTGGGGGAGGTTTCTCTTAATCCGGTCATCACCGGTTCCGGCGGTCTTGCCCTTGCAAATCATTTGGAGATTCCGTTTGTTCAGGAAGTGATCGCAGTTGCTTCCTCTTTACAGGAATTTGCCCCAAAGACGGATGTTGCGATTGAATTGGGCGGAGAAGATGCCAAGATCATTTACTTTGAAGGCGGCAATGTCGAACAGCGTATGAACGGGATCTGTGCCGGCGGTACCGGTTCTTTTATCGACCAGATGGCATCTCTTTTGCAGACGGATGCCTCCGGTCTGAATGAATATGCCAAGAATTACCGTTCTTTATATACCATTGCGGCACGCTGCGGTGTATTTGCCAAAACGGACATCCAGCCGCTGATCAACGATGGTGCTACCAAAGAAGACCTATCCGCTTCTATTTTTCAGGCAGTGGTCAACCAGACCATCAGTGGTCTTGCCTGCGGAAAACCAATCCGTGGACACGTTGCCTTCTTAGGCGGACCTCTTCACTTTTTATCCGAACTGAAAAACGCCTTCATCCGCACTTTAAAACTGGATGAAGAACATACCATAGATTTAGACAATTCCCATCTGTTTGCTGCTATGGGTTCTGCCTTAAATGCAAAAGAAGAATGCTCCTATTCCATGAGTGAAATGGTGCATAAACTTTCTTCCGATATCAAAATGGAATTTGAAGTAGAGCGAATGGAACCGCTCTTTGCCAATCAGGCTTCCTATGACGAGTTCCACGCTCGCCACAACAAACACTGCATCCGCACAGGCGATTTAGAAAATTATTCCGGCAATTGCTTCTTAGGAATCGATGCCGGTTCTACCACAACAAAGATTGCCCTGGTTGCAGAAGACGGTGCACTCCTGCATTCCTTCTACAGTAACAACAACGGCAGTCCTTTGCATACCGCCATTGATGCGATCAAGGACATATACAAAAAACTGCCACCCCATGCAAAGATAGTCCGCTCCTGCTCCACCGGATACGGAGAAGCGCTGATGAAAGCGGCTCTTCTTTTAGACGAAGGGGAAGTAGAAACCGTTGCCCATTACTATGCGGCTGCCTTCTTTAACCCTGACGTGGATTGTATCTTAGACATCGGCGGTCAGGATATGAAATGCATCAAGATCAAGGATCAGACCGTTGACAGCGTGCAGTTAAACGAAGCATGCTCTTCCGGCTGTGGTTCTTTCATCGAAACCTTTGCCAAATCCTTAAATTACAGCGTACAGGATTTTGCCAAAGCAGCACTTTTTGCCGAGCATCCCATTGATCTGGGTACACGCTGCACGGTATTTATGAATTCAAAAGTAAAGCAGGCGCAGAAAGAAGGCGCAAGCGTTTCCGATATTTCTGCAGGACTTGCTTATTCCGTTATCAAAAATGCCCTTTTCAAGGTTATCAAGGTATCCGATGCCTCGGAACTTGGCAAAAATATCGTCGTACAGGGCGGAACCTTCTATAACGATGCCGTATTACGTTCATTTGAAAAAATAGCCGGCTGCGAAGCAATCCGTCCGGACATTGCCGGTATCATGGGTGCCTTCGGTGCGGCTTTGATCGCAAGGGAACGCTATGTAAGCGGCACACCTTCCACCATGCTCACCTCAAAGCAGATCGATGAACTGGAATTTGAAACGAGTATGGCAAAATGTAAAGGTTGTACCAACAACTGCCGTCTGACCATCAACCGTTTTACCGGTGGCCGTCAGTATATATCCGGTAACCGCTGCGAACGTGGTCTGGGAAAAACCAAGAGCGAATCCACAGTTCCCAATCTGTATGCCTACAAATTGGACCGTCTCTTTTCCTATGAACCGCTTACGGCGGACAAAGCCACAAGAGGAACGGTGGGTATCCCACGAGTCCTGAATATGTATGAAAACTATCCTTTCTGGTTTACTTTCTTTACCAGACTGGGCTATCAGGTGGTGCTTTCTCCAAACTCCACCCACAAATTATACGAGCTGGGCATTGAATCCATCCCCAGTGAATCCGAATGTTACCCGGCAAAACTTGCCCATGGACATGTAAAATGGCTCATTGAGCACAATGTGGATTTCATTTTCTATCCTGCTCTGTTCTATGAACGAAACGAATTTAGTGAAGCAAACGATCATTACAACTGTCCGATCGTTACTTCTTATTCTGAAAATATCAAAAATAACGTAGAGGAGATCGGCTCCGGGAAAGCCATCCTGCGCAACCCCTTCCTTGCTTTTACAAGCAAAGAAGTCATTGCTGCGGAACTGATCAAGGAATTTAGCGAGATCCCTTCTAAAGAAATTGTAAATGCAGTTTCCGATGCCTGGAAGGAATTGGAACAAGCCAGAGAAGACATCAAGAAAAAAGGGGAAGAAACGATTGCGTATCTGCAACAAACCGGCAAACGCGGTATTGTCCTTGCAGGCCGCCCCTACCATCTGGATGCGGAGATCAACCATGGTATCCCCGAACTGATCACCAGTTTTGACATTGCGGTTTTAACCGAGGATTCCATTTCCCATCTGGCCGCACCGGAACGTCCGCTCATCGTATCCGACCAGTGGATGTACCACTCCAGACTCTACGCCGCTGCAAGTTATGTAAAAACAGTGGATTTTCTGGATCTGATCCAGTTAAACTCCTTTGGATGCGGTCTGGATGCCGTTACTACCGATCAGGTAAATGATATCCTCTCCGGTTCCGGCAAGATCTACACTTGTTTAAAGATCGATGAAGTCAACAATCTGGGAGCAGCAAGGATCCGTATCCGTTCCCTGATTGCAGCCATCAAAGTAAGGGAAAAGAAAAATATAAAACGCACGATTCACTCTTCTGCAATTGAAAAAGTACAGTTTACAGAAGAAATGCGTAAGAATTACACCATCCTCTGTCCGCAGATGTCACCCATTCATTTTGATGTGTTGGAACCGGCTCTGCGTGCCTGCGGCTACAATCTGGAAGTATTGCAAAACGATAACCGGCACTGTGTGGACACCGGATTAAAATATGTAAACAACGATGCCTGCTATCCTTCCCTTTTAGTGGTCGGCCAGTTAATGGATGCCCTGCTTTCGGGCAAGTATGACCTTCACAAAACCGCACTCATCATCACCCAGACAGGTGGTGGCTGCCGTGCGACCAACTATATCGGATTTATCCGCCGTGCCCTCAAAAAAGCCGGTATGGAATACATCCCCGTTATTTCCTTAAACTTAGCCGGCATTGAAAGCAACCCGGGATTCAAACTCAATGCAGAACTCCTGATCCGTGCTTCTTTTGCGGCTACGATCGGAGATGTATTCATGAAATGTGTTTACCGTATGCGTCCTTACGAACTCACTCCGGGCAGTGTGGATGCGGTACACGAAAAATGGAAAAAAGAAGCGGCTGCTTTTGTATCCGGCAAATCCCTTTCCTTTATTAAACTGGGAAAACTCTTAAAAGCGATCATTCAGGACTTCGATCAGATTCCGATCGACGAAACCTTGCGCAAGCCAAGAGTGGGTGTTGTCGGCGAGATCTTAGTCAAGTTTTCGCCTGCCGGAAACAACCATCTGGTAGAATTGTTAGAGTCCGAAGGTGCAGAAGCCGTTGTGCCGGATCTGCTGGATTTCATGCTCTACTGCTTCTACAACCAGATATACAAAGCAGAACATTTAGGCAAAAGCAAAAAAGCGGCACGTATCAGTGCTCTTGGCATCAAAGCCTTGGAATGGCTCAGAAGCCCTGCCAACAAGGCCTTTAAAAAGAGCCGTCATTTCGAACCGTCCGCTCACATTGAAGACCTGGTAAAATATGCGGAGCCGATCGTATCCATCGGAAACCAGACCGGTGAAGGCTGGTTCTTAACCGGTGAAATGATCGAACTGATCCATGGCGGCACACCAAACATCGTATGTACGCAGCCATTTGGCTGTCTGCCAAACCATGTCGTGGGAAAAGGTGTCATCAAAGAGATCCGCAAACGCTATCCTTCTTCCAACATTGTTGCGATCGATTACGATCCGGGTGCCAGTGAGGTCAATCAGTTAAACCGTATCAAACTGATGCTCTCAACCGCACACAAAAATGCAAGCAAAGAAACACAGAACTAAAAGTGCCGCTTTTGCGTCGCTTTTAGCCCCAAAAATAACCCCACCGTTTCAATCGAAATCCGATCCGAAACGATGGGGTGTTTTACTGTACTGTCCATGCCGTATGCAGGGCAAGATCCCACAACGCTTTCTGCGTTTCATACTGCTCATTCAGCCATGCCACGGCTTCATCCCTTCCCTCTATGGTCAGGGCAAAATGCCTGCTTAGTTTTTTTTCTTCCGGCGTATGCAGGTAATTGTATGGTTCCGGCCAGATTGTGACCTCCATGTCCTCTCCTGCATTTACAAGCATATAGCGCATCCCCTTATACCCACCGGAAAACGGTTCTTTTTTTATATAATTAACAGATACTGTTGCCGGATCGATCATTCTGTTATGCCTCCATCCCTTCTTATAATAGTTCATCGTACTCCCTCTATAATAGGGGATGTACACGCAAAAGACAAGAAACATTTTCCTATCCAAACAGGTAAGTCTATGATAAAATATCAGAAAGAACCCCTATAAGGAGATTACACATGAAAACAAAATACGACACTTACGGCGCTTTATATTTTAATCCTTCCGGCAAATTAGTGGACCGAAACGGACAACACGTGCAGCTGCGCGGCTATTCCACACATGGTTTATCCTGGTATCCCCAATATGTCAACCGACCATTTTTTGAATTTATGCGTGATAACTGGCATGTGGATGTGATTCGTCTTGCCATGTATACTGCCGAAGAAAACGGCTACTGTGTTGGAGATGAGGCCAATAAAGAGACCCTGCTCCAGTTAATTGACAAGGGCGTAAAAGCCGCAACCGAACTTGGTCTGTACGTAATCATCGACTGGCATATTTTAAGTGATTCCAATCCCCTGATCCATATGGACGAGGCAGCGGACTTCTTTGAAAAAATGGCGGATCGTTACCATGCATACGGCAATGTAATCTATGAGATCTGCAACGAACCCAATGTGGACTGTACCTGGGCGGATATCAAAAAATATGCTCAGACCATCATCCCTATTATCCGTAACAAGGATCCCTATGGAATCATCCTCGTGGGTACCCCTACCTGGTCACAGGATGTGGATCAGGCATACCAGGATCCCATCACCGGCTACTCAAACATTGGCTATGTTCTTCATTTTTATGCGGACAGCCACCGGGAATACCTTCGTGACAAGTTTGTCGATGCCATTAATCACAAACTACCGCTCTTTGTCAGCGAATTCGGTATCTGCGATGCCTGCGGCGACGGAGAAGGCAATGAGGAACAGGGCAAACTCTGGCTGGATCTTATGGATGAACACGGCATCAGTTATTGCATGTGGAATCTTGGCAATCGTGATGAATCCAGTGCTTCATTCATTCCTTCCTGCGAAAAAACAACGGATTTTACCGATGAAGATTTAAATCCGAGCGCCAAATGGTATATTCAGCAGCTTCGTCAGAGAAACAACTAAACATGCATAAAAGGTAATGGGAAAAAAGACAGTCAAAGCACTATCTTTTTTCCCATACCTTTTTTCCATTGATAAAGACCGTTAATACATCGGTCTTTATTTCCAGTGGGCTGCCGTTTAGGATCACAAGGTCTGCATCCTTTCCTTCTTTTATGCTTCCTACTTTCGAATCCACGCGACAGATCTTCGCAGCATCTATGGTAATGGCACGCAGGGCATTGTACTCACCCAGTCCTTCCTTTGCTGCAAGTGCCGCACACAGGGGGAGATACTGGATCCGTGACACCGGATGATCCGTTGTCAGCGCCACTGTAACACCTGCTTTTTTTAGCACACCGGCAGTTTTAAAATCCAGTTCACTGACTTCATACTTGCTTCTTGAAGTAAGGGACGGCCCCACAATAGCCGGGAAACCGCTCTCAGCGATCTTATCCGCAACCAGATGCCCCTCAGTACAGTGATCCAGTGTCAGTCCCAGTCCAAATTCCTTTGCAATGCGGATTGCCGTAAAAATATCATCCGCCCTGTGCACATGCGCCTTTAGGGGAATCCTTCCTTCAAATAATCCCCGGTAGGGTTCCAGTCTGAAATCTTTTTCCTGTGCATTGCGGTCCGTTTTTTCCAGATACTGTGCCGCCAAAAACAATTCTTCCCGGATCATGCCTGCAATCCCCATTCTCGTAGACGGCATATTTCCATTGGTTCCATAATTGGTCATGGGATTTTCCCCAAAGGCAATCTTGATCGCAGATGGTGCCTTGACCACCATTTCATCCAGGCATCGTCCGTATGTCTTGATAAAGGCGAACTGTCCGCCTATGGGATTGGCACTTCCCATCCCCGCCTGCACACCGGTAATGCCCGCTGCCAATGCGTTATGAAATGCGCTATCCATCGGATTAATGGTATCCACTGCCCTTAGCATGGGTGTGATGGGCGTAGTCGCTTCATTCGAACTATCCGCTAAAACGCTCATCTTTTCTTCTGCCACTCCCAGATGACTATGCGCATCAATAAAGCCCGGAAAAATAAGCAGTCCTTTTGCATCATAGCATTCCATTCCCTCGGCTTTTTCAATTCTTTTCCCAACCTTTTCAATCCTGCCGTCCCGGATCAGAATATCTCCCACAAACGGCTTTTCCTCCTCCATCGTATGCACCAGTCCATTTTGAATCAACACCATAAAAAAATCTCCTTATCTTTGGCATAGTATAACCAAAAACAAGAAGATTTATACATATTTTCAGTATCGTTTTTGTCTGCTGCACTCTTCGTATAGCAATTTATAATTTTCATATCGTATGGGACTGATCTTTCCTTCTTCCACAGCTTCTTTGATGGCACAGGAAGGCTCCTGCATGTGGTTGCATCCTAAGAAGCGACATTGCCCTTCATACGGTTCAAATTCGGGATAATACCATTTAACCTCCTCTTTTTTCAGATCAAAGAGGCCTAGCGAACTAAATCCCGGCGTATCCAGAATATAGGAATTTTCCCCAAGTGCAATCAGTTCACTGTGACGGGTCGTATGTTTTCCCCGTTTGATCTTCTCACTGATGCTTCCGGTCTCCATGCGGATTCCTTCCTGCATCCGGTTAATCAGGGATGACTTGCCAACACCGCTTGGTCCTGCCACCGTCGTTGTTTTTCCAAACAGGCAGTTTCTTACAGCATCCATGCCACAGTCTTTCCCTGCACTGGTAAAAAGAATGGTATGCCCCGTATTTTCGTAAATCTTTTGCAATGCCTGCTTTTCATCCTCATTTGCAAGATCTTCTTTGTTAAAGCAGATCACGGTCGGGATCTCTTTTTGTTCCATCATTAGTAAAAACCGATCCAACAGATTAAAGTTGGGTTCCGGCTCATCCACCGCAAAAATAACAAGTGCCTGATCCACGTTGGCTACCGCCGGACGGATCAGATCATTTTTTCTGGGAAGAATCTCTTCTATATTACCCAGTTTTTCTTCTTCGTTAAGAATCACAATCCTGACATCATCACCGACCAGTGGTTTCTCGTTATTTTTACGGAATACACCCTTCGCCTTGCATTCGTATATTCCATGACCTGAGACATGCACGTAATAAAACCCCGCAATGCCTTTTATAATCTTTCCTTGCAAACTATCACCCTGCATGCATTATTCCTTTGCGAATTTTACCGTACGTCTGATGCTGCGGTCTTCTATCGTATCCGGGGTTACTACGTTTTCCCCGTTTTCATTGGTCGTGGTAGAACCCGGGATCGTAACCGGGTAAACAATCACAATAAATCCACTTTCTGCACCTTTTATACCGGATACGTTAAAGGATACCGGGAAGGTGGAAGTCGTTTCTCTCTTGATCTCCACACCCTCAGCCGTCGTAAGAATTACCACCGCTTCCGTACCTGCCACATATTGTGCATCTTCCGCTGCCGGACTTTCAATATTACCAATGAAACTGTAAGTAGATTCCCCGGTTCCAATGCTGATCTTATAATCGATCGTGGTTCCCGGTTCCACTTCCACTCCGTCCGAATAACTTTGGTAACAGACAAGCCCCACTAAGGACGGGTCCGCATTGGTTACCTGTTCTACTTTACCGATCTGTAGTCCGCTTTCCACTAAAAGGATCGTAGCGTCTTCTTCACTTAATCCAATCAGATTCGGAACTCGGATCTTGCCAACACTGGCGCTGATACTGACATAAAGAGTTACGCTGGTTCCTCTTTCTGCCTGCGTACCGCCTGCCGGAACCTGCATGATAACATTGCCTTTTTTAACGGTATCGGATTCACTTTCTTCCTTAACGGTCTGGAATCCTTCTTTATTCAGGGTTGCCACAGCCTCCGCATAGGACAGGCCGGATACATCGGGAATCGCAATCATATTCTCATTGTAATCGGATGACACTGAACTTTCCACCGGAATCTGCGCTACGGTACTTTCGATTGTGGTTTCCGTACCGTTTTCGCCCGATGTGGTAAACAATCCCAGTTTCTTTCCTGCAAGTAAAATCACCACAAGGCCAAATAGAATCGCTGCTATAATTGCAAGGATCGTTGTGATCTTATCCATTTTGGAATCGTCCTCATCATCCTCATCCTCTTCTTCATAGCGCATATTCCTTGGTTTTTCCTCAATCCTCTGCGGGCGTTTTTTCTTGGATGGTGTTGATTTGCTTCCTTCACTTCTGCTATTCGTGCTGCGCACACGGATGGCCTCATCCATGGAATCCCTCTTTCTGGACTGTTTTTTGATCTGCTGCATATCCTGCTCGCTGATCATACGTGTAGAAGCCTCTTCATCCGGATCCACGATCTTTACAAAATCTTCATCCGGGTGCATCAGTGATTTTTTCAGATCTACGATCAGTTCTGCCATGGACTGGTATCGGCGGTCCGGACTCTTCTGTGTACATTTAAACACAATCTGTTCTACACTGATCGGAATCTCCGGAATGTATTCTCTCGGAGAAGGCATGGGTTCCTGAATATGTTTGATGGCAATGGCAACCGTTGTCTCCCCGTTAAACGGAACACGGCCGGTTAACATTTCAAACAAGGTAATACCCAGTGAATAGATATCACTCTTTTCATCCGAATAACCGCCCCTTGCCTGTTCCGGTGATGTATAATGAACCGATCCCATGACATTGGAGGTAATGGTATTGCTCGTAACCGCTTTGGCGATACCAAAGTCCGTTACCTTTACCTTTCCATCCTTACTGATCATGATATTCTGCGGTTTGATATCCCTGTGAATAATGCGGTTTTTGTGTGCCGCTTCAATTCCCATGGATACCTGTATGGCAATGCTGACTGCTTCCTTTACGGATAGCCGCGCTTTTTTCTCAATGTACTGTTTTAAGGTGATGCCTTCCACCAGTTCCATTACAATGTACTGTGTGCCACCTTCTTCACCGACATCATATACGTTTACAATGTTAGGATGCATCATCCCGGCTGCTGCCTGTGCTTCCGTTCTGAATTTGGAAACAAAATTGGCATTTTCCGAAAATTCCTGTTTTAATACTTTTACCGCAACATAGCGGTTTAATTTATGGCATTTTGCTTTATATACATCCGACATGCCGCCGGTACCGATTTTTTCAAGGATCTCGTAACGATCTCCTACCATCATTCCGATTTTAATCATTTATCCACCTCATCTGCAAACGGTTCAATCAAAATTACGGCAATATTGTCCTTGCCTCCATTGTTATTTGCTGCCGCTACCAGTGCTTCTGCTTTTCCTACGATATCACTTGGCCCCTGCAGAATCATCCTTATTTCCTCATCTTCTATCATGTTCGTAAGTCCATCCGAACACATCAAAACGAAATCGCCTTTTTTGAGTGTTACCTGAAAAAAGTCAACTTCCAGTTCATCTTCCGCTCCAATTGCTCTGGTAATGATATTTTTCTTGGGATGGCTGCGTGCCTGTTCCCTTTTAATACCACCCATGCGGACCATTTCTTCTACCAGGGAATGATCCTGTGTGATCTGCTTAATCTCCTGATTGACTACATACAAACGACTGTCCCCAACATTGGCAACGCACATCTGACCATCCCGTATCGTGGCTGCCACAACCGTGGTTCCCATACCGTTTAACCCGGCGTTCTCCCTGCTTTTTTTTCGAATATGGGTATTGGCACTCTGAATGGCTCTCTCCAGTACCTTAACGGGCGAAGATTCTGTGGATCGTTCGATCTGTTCCACGATCGTTTCCACCGTATACTTTGAGGCATAATCACCTGCATTATGACCTCCCATTCCATCCGCTACCAAAAAAAGGTTTTCCAATTTCCCTACCGGAATCTCGGAAGTGAAAATATAATCCTGATTTAGTTTTCTTTCTCTACCGACATCTGTGATTGAAAATGTCTTTAACATGGTGTCTCCTTTATCACTCTGCGTCTGAGTTGTCCGCAGGCGCCATCAATATCCCGGCCCATTTCCCTTCTAATAGTAACATTTATTCCGTTTTTTTCAAGTTTATTTTTA
>CAYLSH010000064.1:0-11010 GCA_964386235.1 uncultured Lachnospiraceae bacterium
CCGGGGGCTTTAAAAGTAGATCTGGTATTAGAAGATGAGGACAAAACAACGGCAATGGGCATGGTGGATGAAGATGGTTTTTTTGCGGCTGTGATGAACCATAAATCATCCAGGAAATATCATTATGTGGTAACGGACGCCAAAGGAAAGAGCCATGTTTACCGTGATCCCTACCAGTATGAGGTAAACCTTACAGAAGAAGAAATCACCAAGATCAACAGCGGACTTCATTACCATGTGTATGAGGTTATGGGGGCACATTTTACACAGATGGATGGTCAGGAAGGTGTGGTATTCAGGGTATGGGCACCCAATGCGATCCGTGTCAGTGTCGTGGGTGATTTTAATGATTGGAATGGCAAGATCCATCCCATGATCCGTCAGGAGCAGACGGGGATTTTCATGTTATTTATTCCGGGACTTTCAGAGGGGACCAATTATAAATATGAGATTCAGATGCGGGGCGGTCTGACACATGTAAAAGCCGATCCTTATGCGGTGCGTGCCCAATTAGCACCGGATACCGCTTCTGTTTTAAGCAATGAGGAAGAGTTTGCATGGAATGACGATGAGTGGATGGAAAACAGACTTCATTTTGATGCTATGAATGCACCCCTTTCCATTTACGAGATCAATCTTCACACATACAAGGAAGAAAATGGTAAAAATAAATCCCTGTCCGAGATTGCCAAGGAAGTGATTCCTTATGTAAAAAAGAACGGTTATACGCATATTGAATTAATGCCGATCATGGAATACATGGATGAATATTATAACGGCTATCAGACAACGGGCTATTATGCAGTCAGTGCACGTTATGGCACCAACAAAGAAATGAAGGCGTTTATTGATTCCTTCCATGTGGCAGGAATTGGTGTGATCTTAGACTGGGTTCCTTCTTTCTTTGCAAAAGATGCGCATGGCCTTTGCAATTTTGACGGCACTTTCCTGTATGGACATTTAGATGAGAGACAGAGGGAAAATGTGGCATATGATGCGTACAATTTTAACTATGGCAGACCACAGGTTAGTAATTTCCTGATCGCAAACGGCATATACTGGGTAGAACGTTTCCATGTGGATGGACTTCGTTTATCCGGACTTTCTTCCATGCTTTATATGGATTACGGCAAGAGCGAAGGACAGTGGATTCCAAACATCTATGGCGGCAGTGAGAATCTGGAAGGCGTGGAATTTATCAAGCATTTTAATTCCATTCTCCACAAGATGTATCCGGGCGTTTTAACGATTGCCAAGGAAACAAGTGCATGGCCTAAGATCACGGAAAGTTTAGAAAAGGATGGTCTGGGATTTGATTACGCATGGAATACCGGATTTATGCAGGATTTCATTGCGTATATGAAAAAGCCTTATGAGGAACGTATGAATTCCTTAAAAGACCTTACTTTTAGTATGGTTTATGCCTACAGTGAGAATTATATCCTTCCGATCTCTCACAATGAAGTATATCGCAATGGCGGTTCTCTTTTAGAATGCATCCGGATGGAGGAAGAATGGAAAATGCCGTTTTTACGTGCGATGTATTCCTTCTTTATGCTGCATCCGGGTAAAAAACTGACCTATATGGATCAGGGAATGGATGAGACCATAGAGGTATTAAACCGTATGTACAAAGAGTATCCGGCACTTTCTAAGATGGATGTGGATGCGAATGGATTTGAATGGCTTAACTGTTTGGATCATGGGGATGGTATTCTCAGTTTTCTTCGTAAGGACGGCACTTTGGAAAATACGCTTTTGATGGTTGCCAATTTCTCACAGAATGAATACGAGGAGTACAAACTGGGTGTTGCGGAAGAAGGAAAATACACAGAAGTATTCAATTCCAATATGAAAGAAGCGGGGGGAAGCCTTACTCTGGAATCACAAGAACAATCCACGAGTGAAGAGTATTACGACGGGCGCAAGTTTACTTTCCCGGTAAAACTGCTTCCTATGAGCGTGTCCGTATATTCTTACCGCCCATACACCAAACAGGAATTGTTGGAGATTGCAGAGCGTAAGGTGGCAGAGATCCGTGCACAACTGGAAAAAGAAGCATTGGAAAAGGCAAAAGCGATCGAACAGATGTCATTAAAAGAAAATCTGGAATCCCAGGTGCAGCAGGCGCGTGAAAATATTTTAAACGGTGCCGAAAAAGAAAAAGAAGTAAAATCCGTTCGTAAGAGAACACAACCAGCCAACAAAAATGCAACAAAAAAGACGGAAAGTAAAAAAGCCGCAACGGGCAAAAAAACAGTATAGGAGCAAGGATATAAATGCAGAATATAATAGAGCAGCTGGCGGACAAATTAATACAGTTAGGTTTCAAGGTCGTATTTGCTTTTGTGTGCCTGTTTATCGGTTTGAAATTGATCAAATGGGTTCGCAGGATCGCGAAAAAGTGCCTTTTAAAGGCGAATGCCGATACCGGTCTGATCCAGTTTTTAGATGCATTTATCAAGTTTTCTTTGTTAATCGTATTAATCACGGGACTGGCGACTTCCTTCGGATTTCAGGTTGCCAGTCTGGTAGCGGTATTAGGCTCGGCAGGCGTTACGCTGGGTCTTGCCCTGCAGGGCTCCTTGAGTAACTTTGCGGGCGGCGTTTTGATTCTTTTGTTAAAACCGTTTAAAGTTGGGGATTATATCAAAGAAGATACTAACAACAATGAGGGTACCGTTACAGAAATTTCTTTATTTTACACAAAACTTCATACGGCGGATGAAAAGACCATCGTACTCCCCAACGGTACCTTGGCTAATAACAGTCTGACCAATGTAACGGAATCGGATAAGAGGCGGATCGACCTTACGGTTGGAGTTTCCTATGACAGCGATATCAAAAAGGTCAGAGAGGTTCTGACAACATTATTGGAAAACGATCCGGGTGTATTAAAGGATTGTGCCATGAATGTTTTTGTGCAGGATCTGGCAGACAGCAGTGTGGTGATGGGAGTGCGCTGCTATGCAAAACAGAAGGAATACTGGCAGGTCAGATGGCGTCTTTTAGAGAATATCAAGACAACATTGGATGAGAACAGTATTGAAATTCCATATCCGAAGATGGATGTGCAAATTCACTCTTGATTTATTTTGAATTTGCTAGTATAATGTACAAGTTGACTGCTGAAATAGCTCAGTTGGTAGAGCACTTCACTCGTAATGAAGGGGTCGTGGGTTCGAGTCCCATTTTCAGCTTATCGTAGATCAGCCACAGTGCTTGTATAAGTTCTGTGGCTATTATTTCATGCAATAGGAAATTTCTTTGAAATTACCTATTGCACAAAAAACATTCCGTGAGGATGCGCACGCTTTTGCATAGGTAGAATGTCGCTAAAAGCAACGCAAAAGCGGCGCTAGAGTTTCGCAAGCGAAACTCCTTTTTATATAAAAATGTCAGGAAAGGATTTGCTGACAGAAACGAGGGTATATGAGCAAGATTATTTTAACAGGGGATCGCCCGACCGGTAAATTACATGTGGGTCATTATGTGGGATCATTAAGAAGAAGAGTGGAATTACAGAATTCGGGAGAATTTGACAAGATCTTTATCATGATCGCGGATGCACAGGCTCTGACCGACAATGCGGACAATCCACAGAAGATTCGTGATAATATCATCGAAGTGGCACTGGACTACATGGCATGTGGTTTGGATCCTGCCAAATCCACGTTGTTTATTCAGTCACAGATCCCGGAACTGTGCGAACTTTCTTTTTATTATATGAATCTGGTTACGGTATCCCGTTTGCAACGGAATCCTACAGTAAAAGCAGAGATCCAGATGCGTAATTTTGAAACAACGATTCCGGTGGGATTTTTCACGTATCCGATCAGTCAGGCGGCGGATATCACTGCATTTAAAGCGACTACGGTTCCGGCCGGAGAAGATCAGATGCCCATGGTGGAACAGACCAGGGAGATCGTACATAAATTCAACACCGTATACGGAGAAACTTTAGTAGAACCCACTATCTTACTTCCGGACAATCAGGCATGTATGCGTCTGCCGGGCATTGACGGAAAAGCCAAGATGAGTAAATCCCTCGGTAACTGTATTTACCTTTCCGAAGAGTCCGAAGACATTCGTAAAAAAGTAATGAGCATGTTCACCGATCCTGACCATCTTCGTATTGAAGACCCCGGCAAATTGGAAGGCAATACCGTATTTACTTATCTGGATGCATTCTGCAAGACAGAACAGTTTGAACGTTATCTGCCGGAATATGCTAATCTGGATGAATTGAAAGAACATTACCAGAGAGGTGGTCTTGGGGATGTGAAGGTGAAGAAATTCCTAAACAATGTATTGCAGGAAGAATTGGAACCGATCCGTAACCGCAGAAAAGAATTGCAGAAGGATATTCCTTATGTATATGAAGTATTAAAGAAGGGTTCTGAGGCTGCCAGAGAAGTAGCAGCCAAGACTCTGGATGAAGTGCGTGCGTCCATGAAGATCAACTACTTTGAGGATGAAGCACTGATTCGTTCACAGGCAGAAAAATACGCACAATAAAGTGTGAAACTTAGAAGTTCTATATGCTTTTTCGTTATGTTGCGCCACAGAAGGTGGCGCAACGAATCTTTCGATTTCTTACAAAAATCGTTTCTCCAGCACATCAATGCTCTGATAGAGGAGTAACGCAATCAGGCAGAGGATCAGGATTGACATAATCAGCATATCCAATTGAAAGACCTGTGAACCATAAATGATCAGATAACCAAGTCCACGTCGTGCCGCCAGAAATTCCCCGATGATTACGCCCACCAAAGATAAGCCGATGTTTACTTTCATATTGCTTAAGATAATGGGAACGGAAGAAGGAATGATCACTTTGAGCAGCTGGTCTTTTTTAGAGCCGCCAAGAGTGGTAATCAGTTTCTTTTTTTCTTCGTCCACCTGCAAAAATCCTGTGTACAGATTGATGATGGAACCGAATAGGGCAACGGAGATTCCGGCTACGATAATGGTTTTTGTTCCGGTGCCGAGCCATACTATGATAAGAGGAGCCAGGGCTGATTTTGGCAGCGAATTTAAAATAACCAGATAGGGTTCCACTACTTTACTGAAACGTTCAAAAGAGAGCATGATCACGGAAACCAGAATACTGATAAGGTTTACAATCAGGAAACTTAAGATGGTTTCGTATAGAGTAATTCCGGTATGAATGAATATTTCTAAGTTTTTGCACATATTAATAAAAAGCAGGATGATGCGGGAGGGTGAACTGAAGAAAAAAGGATCAATGAGGGAAAAGTCAGAAGCAAGTTCCCAGATGCAGATAAAGGATAGAATGATAACGGCACGTGCGATTTTTATAAGAAATAATTCGTGCCGGCATTTTTTCACATATAATTCCTGATCGGATTTTATTGTACTATTTTTCATCAAGCAACAACTCCCATATTTTATTAAAATACTCCTGAAACTCGGGTGCCCGCCTATATGCAAGCAAGGAATCATCCGGCAGCGTCAGCCGGATCGGAAGACTGGCGCGGACACAGGAGGGACGTTTGGATAATACCAGCACACGGTCGGCAAGACTGATTGCTTCGGAGAGGTTATGCGTAACTAATAGTGCTGTTTTCCCGGATTCGCGGATGATCTGACCGATGTCCGAGGAAACCAAAAGCCTTGTCTGATAGTCCAAGGCAGAGAAAGGTTCATCCAGTAACAGGATCTGCGGATGCAGGGCAAGGGTGCGGATCAGCGCCGCGCGCTGTTTCATGCCTCCGGAAAGTTCACTGGGGCGTTTGTCTTTAAAATCAAGCAACCCGTAATTATCCAGCAGAGAAATCACATATTCTTCGTTTTCTTTTGTTTTTCTGTTTTGAATTTCCAGACCAAGCATCACATTTTCATAAATGGTTAGCCACTCAAAAAGGTGGTCATGCTGTAACATATAGCCAATGGATACATCCCCGGCAAGTTCATAACTGCCGGAACTTGGCGGCAAAAGCCCGCATATTATATTTAAAAGGGTGGACTTTCCGCATCCGCTGGGGCCTACAATGGCTACAAATTCTCCTTCTTTTATGGAAAAAGACAGATCCTTTAATACATTGGTCTCACCAATCATGCTGTGATAGGAGAAGGATACTTTATCTAAACGCAGGATGAAATCATTGTCCGGTACTTTTGTTTTATTTGCAGATGGATTCTCCATGATTTTTTCCTCCTTTCATAGTGATATTGTATGAATTTGTGAGGAAAACGTGATAATTTCGTTGTAAAATAAAAAAATATGTGATAACATCAAATTCAGATTTAATAAATGACATTTATAGAATGGAACTAATAGGAGGCGCTCTATGGCACAGCTTTGGGGTGGAAGATTTACAAAGGACACAAAAGAAGAGGTTTTTCGTTTTAACGAATCCCTTTCCTTTGACAAACGTCTTTTTGAACAGGATATAGAAGGCAGTATTGCACATGTTGTGATGTTGGAAAAACAGGACGTGCTGACTCTTGAAGAAAAAGATGCGATTGTAAAAGGACTGACGCAGATTAAGGATGAGGTACAAAATGGTACCCTTACCTTTGAAGGCGGATATGAGGACGTACACAGTTTCGTGGAGGCAAAACTGATTGAGAAGATCGGAGATGCCGGCAAAAAAATGCATACGGGACGAAGCCGTAACGATCAGGTTGCTTTGGACATGCGTCTGTATGTGAGAGAACAGGTTATCATTGTGGAAGAGGAATTGCTTCAGTTATTACAGGTAATTCTTCGTGTCATGGAAGAAAATGTGGAGACCTATATGCCGGGATTTACGCATTTGCAGAAGGCACAGCCCATTACACTGGCGCATCATATGGGTGCTTATTTTGAGATGTTTAAGCGTGACAGAAGCCGTTTGCAGGATATTTATAAGAGAATGAATTATTGTCCGCTGGGTGCGGGGGCACTTGCGGGAACAACCTATCCGCTTGACAGGGAGTACACGGCATCCATGCTGGGATTTGAAGGTCCTACTTTAAACAGTATGGATTCGGTATCGGACAGAGATTACTGCATTGAGTTTTTAGCAGCACTCTCCACGATCATGATGCATTTAAGCCGTTTCAGTGAAGAAGTAATTATCTGGAACTCCAACGAGTACCGCTTTGTAGAGATTGACGATGCCTATTCTACAGGAAGCAGCATCATGCCCCAGAAAAAGAATCCGGATATCGCAGAACTGGTAAGAGGCAAGACGGGGCGCGTGTATGGGGCATTGATGTCCATGCTGACGACGATGAAGGGAATTCCGCTTGCTTACAATAAGGACATGCAGGAAGATAAGGAGATGACCTTTGATGCCATCGATACCGTTAAGGATTGTATTACCTTATTTACCGGAATGCTGGATACTATGAGATTTCATGCACAGAATATGGAAGAGAGCGCTAAACTTGGTTTTACCAATGCAACGGATGCGGCGGATTATCTGGTGAAAAAAGGAATGCCTTTCAGGGATGCGCATAGTGTGATCGGAAGACTGGTACTGTACTGCATCGATAAAAATTGTGCGATTGACGATTTGAGTATAGAAGAGTTAAGAAAAATAAGCGATGTGTTTGATGTGGATGTATACGATGCCATCAGTTTAAAGACATGCGTGGAGAAAAGACTGACAACCGGTGCACCGGGGCCGGAACAGATGAAGAATGTGATAGCAATTTATCATAAATATTTGAAAGAGGAGGAAAACTGAATCCCTGCTTTGTGTCAGAGATTCGGCAATATGAAAAAATGAGTGATAAGTTAAGAGTGGGTATCCTTGGCGGTACCGGAATGGTAGGACAGAGATTTATTTCCTTACTGGAGAATCATCCATGGTTTGAGGTGACAACCATTGCTGCAAGCCCGCGTTCTGCAGGCAAGACATACGAAGAAGCAGTGGGTGATCGTTGGAAAATGGACACACCGATGCCGGAAGCTGTTAAAAACATCGTGGTTATGAATGTAAATGATGTAGAAGCAGTATCTAAGGACGTTGATTTTGTATTCAGTGCTGTGGATATGACAAAGGAAGAGATCAAGAAGATCGAAGAAGACTATGCCAAAACAGAAACTCCCGTTGTTTCCAATAACAGCGCACACCGCTGGACACCGGACGTTCCCATGGTTGTACCGGAGATCAACCCGGAACATATGAAAGTAATTGATTTCCAGAAAAAACGTCTGGGTACTACAAGAGGATTCGTAGCCGTAAAACCAAACTGCTCCATCCAGAGTTATGCACCGGTATTAACAGCATGGAAAGAGTTTGAGCCCTATGAGGTAGTGGCAACAACATATCAGGCGATTTCCGGTGCCGGAAAGACCTTCAAAGAATGGCCGGAAATGGTGGAAAACATCATTCCTTACATTGGCGGTGAAGAAGAAAAGTCGGAGATGGAACCATTAAGAATCTGGGGTACGATTGAAGATGGCGTAATCAAACCGGCAACCTCACCTGTTATTACCTGCCAGTGTATCCGTGTTCCGGTATTAAACGGACATACCGCCGCTGTTTTTGTCAAATTCAAAAAGAAACCGACCAAAGAGCAGTTAATCGAAAAACTGTTGGCATTCAAGGGTGTTCCGCAGGAACTGAATCTTCCGAGTGCACCAAAGCAGTTTATCACCTATCACGAAGAAGACAATCGTCCGCAGGTAAAACTGGATGTGGATTTTGAACACGGAATGGGTATTAACGTGGGTCGTATCCGTGAAGATAAGGTTTATGATTATAAATTTGTCGGATTATCACATAATACTGTTAGAGGTGCAGCAGGGGGTGCTGTTCTCTGCGCAGAATTATTAAAGGCACAGGGTTACATTACGAAGAAATAGAAGTGGTATTTTTATTAAAACGATGGTATTGGGGTAAGTAAAAAAATGAGTGGGACAAGTTACCAGTTAGGCTTTTTAGAGGCCATGAACAATCGACTGATAAATGATGAAAGTATGTACCGGATGATTTGTAATACATCCAGTAATGCGATTTTATACTATCATTTTGCGGACAAACGAATGGTTCATCTGGGAAACTGGTCCCATTTTTTTGACTTTGATCCCAAACTGTTTCGTTCCCTGAATCAGATTGTGGATTACGCGCAGGAAGAAGACAGGGTAAGACTGTATGAGTATATCAATTTGGAAACGCGCAACAAAGATCACGATGTCTGTGAATTTAAAATGAAGGAAAAAAACCAATGGGTGGAGATGGAAGCGAATGTTTCCTATGATGAAGATGGGAAACCACTTGAAAAAGTGCTTCGTTTCAAGGACACTACAAAGTTCCGCGTGCAAAATGATGAACTGAAATACCTTGCCTATTATGATTCTTTTACCGGACTTTATAACCGAAATTATTTCATTATCAGTCTGCGGGAGATGATTAACCGGGGCCAAAAGGAAAACAGCATAATCAGTGTCCTCTTTATTGATGTGGACGATTTCAGACGCGTCAATGACGGTATGGGAATGCTGATGGGGGATGAACTGGTCCAGCAGATTGGCCAGTATTTTAAGGAACTGGCATCGGAAGATGTGATTATTTCCCATTTCAGCAGCGATATATTCTGCGTCGCGATTTATGATCCGCGCGGAAATACAAGCGTGGACAATATGATTTCTTCCATCAAAGAAAGATTGGAGGATCCTTTTAAACTTTCCAACGGTAAGGAAGTAAGGATTACGGTTTCCATTGGCGTGGCAGAATATCCGGAGTGTGCAAAGGATGCGCTGGAACTGATTAATTGTGCAGAGATTGTGATGTTTAAGTCCAAACACATACAGAAAAATGGTGTCCAGTATTATGACGCTCCTATCATACAGGAATTTGTGGAACGGGTGGAGATTGAACACAAACTGGAAAAAGCATTAAAAGCACAGGGCTTTTTTATGTGCTATCAGCCCCAGTACAGCACGGATGATAAGCGATTACGGGGTGTGGAAGCACTGGTGCGATGGAAGGATGAAGACGGCAAGGTTATTTCCCCCGCCACCTTCATTCCGGTTGCGGAACAGAACGGCTCCATATTACAGCTGGGTGACTGGATTTTGGAAAAATCCGTTTCTGATTTTTCCAGATGGCTGGATCTGTACCGGTTTCACGACATTACTCTTTCCATCAACATATCCGCACTTCAGTTTAAAAATAAGGATTTTGTAAAGACATTAGTCCATGTGTTAAAGAAATACAATATGGATCCTAAGATGATCGAACTGGAGATCACGGAATCCGTATTCATTGATGATATGGATGATGTGATTGCCAAGATGAATATCCTAAGAGAGTATGGAATCCGTTTTTCCATGGATGATTTCGGAACGGGATTTTCCTCCCTGTCTTATTTAAGACGGCTGCCGATCGATACCTTAAAGATTGATAAATCCTTTATTGATTCGGTTGTGACGGATAACCCGACCAGAACGATTGCGGAGACGATCATTGACATGGGGAAAAAACTTGGTTTTCACACGATTGCAGAAGGTGTGGAGGACGAAGTACAGTTTGATCTGTTAAAAGATATCGGCTGTGACAATATACAGGGATTTTACATGGGAAAACCCATGGTCAGTGAAAAGATTGAACAATTACTGGCAGAACATAATTAGGGGAAACTACAGGTTAGAGGGATAAAGAAAGGCATGGTTACCAATATGTCTATTAGAAGAGATGCAGAGATAAAAGTATTATCGGAGTATATGAAAAGGGAAGGAAGTCAACTCCTGATTTTGTATGGTGAACGAGGTGTTGGGAAAACGACACTTTTGTCCGAATTTACAAAAGAGTATGAGGATGTTGTCTGCTTTGACTGCTCGATCGTTTCAGAGCGGGAACAACTTTATATGTGGGGGAAAAAGATGGAGTACCTGCTTGGTAAAATGCCGGAGTACCCTGAGTTTTCCGATCTGTTTGGAGCAATTGGGGCAATGAAACAGACCACGGGAAAGAGGATCCTTATTTTTGATGAATTTCAGAATATAGCGAAAGTATCCGAAAATTTCGCGGATTATCTCTTTACGCATTT
>CAYLSH010000065.1:0-10866 GCA_964386235.1 uncultured Lachnospiraceae bacterium
CGCTAAAAGCGACGCAAAAGCGGCGCTAGAGTTTCGCAAGCGAAACTCTTTTTTAGGGCTTAAAATACTTATTTATAAAAACGGACAAGAGAGTCCATGCGGGCTGACATATTTTCCATAAGCAGATCTAAGATGGTAATGGCTGCCATGGATTCCACCACCACAACGGCACGCGGAACAATGATGGGGTCATGACGGCCATGGATCTCAATATCGGTTTCTTCTAAGGAATCCGTAATCGTTTTCTGAGGACGGGAGATGGAAGGCGTGGGCTTAAAATGAGCACGCATGATAATGTCACTGCCATCGCTCATGCCACCAAGAATACCGCCACTGTGGTTGGTTTCCTTTAATACGGTCTCCCCATCCATATAAAAACAGTCGTTATTTTCGCTTCCTGTGTATTGGGAGACCCTGGTGCCGTCGCCAATCTCCACGGCTTTGACAGCACCGATGGACATCAGTGCCCGTGCGAGGAGAGCATCGAGTTTATCAAAGACCGGTTCGCCGATCCCGGCAGGCATTCCTTTTACGACACATTCAACCACACCGCCGGCAGAATCCTGCTTTTGCATGCATTCTTTGAGGTATTCCTCGGCTTTTGATGACATCTGAGGATCCGGCATATATACGGAAGAAGACTGAATATCTTCCGGGGTAAAATCCGAAACCTGACTGGTAAAAGGACCAATGGCTTTGGTATAGGCAATGACTTCAATGCCCATTTCTTTTAGTATTTTGGCAGCTACTGCACCCGCAGCTACACGTCCGATGGTTTCTCTGCCGGACGAACGTCCGCCACCGCGGTAATCACGAAAACCGTATTTTTGATCAAATGTATAATCGGCATGTCCCGGACGGTAAACGGAGGCAATGTTGCTGTAGTCCTTACTGATCTGGGAAGTATTGTGCACAATGATGGAAAGGGGAGTGCCGGTGGTTTTTCCTTCAAAGACGCCGGATAAGATCTTAGGTGCATCCGCTTCGTTTCTTTTGGTGCCGTAGGCATTGCTGCCGGGGCGTCGTCTGTTTAAATAAAGTGCAAGATCCGTTTCATCCAAAGGTAAACCTGCGGGAACACCATCGATCACAACACCGATTGCCTTGCCGTGGGATTCGCCCCAGGTGGTAATGGAAAAATGTTTGCCAAGAGTGGAGCCTGCCATAAAAACCTGCCTTTCTGCTCCGGATAAAATTGCAGCCGGAGTGCTATTTTTTAGTCATAACAACGTTATTATAAGCAGGATGGAAAATTATCTCAAGCAATTCCTTGCAAAAAATAGAAGAAGGAATGACAGCATCATGAAAAAATCGCAAAAAAATCGTATTTTTCGTAAGAAAAAAGATTGTAGAATTGGATTTCCTATGGTAACATAAATATAATTACGATTGCATTTTTAAACATGCCTGTTTTGGCAGTACAAATGAACGTAGCATTACGTGGGGGATAACATGTTAAGTGATGTACAAAGCCGGAAAATAGCGAAGTATCGCAAACTGGCAAAGAAAAACGTATTTTGCAGATATCTTGCAACTGCTATGCTGATTGGGAACGTCATTTTTTCGAAGTTTGTTTCTTTTCACAGACGTCGCCTGATTGCCATGGGGCAGTTGTGTGCTGTTGCGCTCGTTTTTTTGATTAACACCAGTTTTGCACCCCATTTTGAGCCGGAATCATCGGATCCGGGTTATACAGAAGAATACACCGTTTTGGATGAACGGATCCTGAATGATGATGATATGGTAGTCATTACTTTAGAAGAACAACCGCTTGCCCTGGCAGGGGAAAGTGAGGCATCTTTGGAAACTGCGGAGGTTACCTTTGATAAGAGTGACTGGAAACTGCTTTTGGTGAATAAGCAGCATACGATTCCGCAGGATTATGAATTTACACTTGGCACGATTAAAGGTTCCATGCGTTGCGATGAGAGAATCATTGAACCGCTGACACAGATGTTTGCGGCAGCAAAAGAGGACGGTGTTACTCTTATTGTCTGTTCGCCTTATCGCGATATGGCAAGACAGGAGTACCTGTTTGAACGAAAGGTGAAGAGTTATCAGAGCAAGGGAATGTCCTATATGGATGCCTATGAGAAAGCAGCCATTACCGTAACGCTGCCGGGGGCAAGTGAACACCAGATCGGACTTGCGGTGGATATTATTTCGGATACATATTCCGCTCTTGAAGTGGGATTTGCAGATACGGAAGCCGGCAAGTGGCTGGCCGAACATTCGTGGGAATACGGATTTATCCTTCGTTACCCACAGGGAAAAGAAGAGATCACGGGCATTCAGTTTGAGCCATGGCATTTCCGCTATGTGGGCAGGGATGCGGCTGAAATGATTACGGGTCAGAATATTACATTGGAAGAGTTTATTGAGAATTTATAGTTATGAGTACATATAGTTACAAGATTTTAAAACAGGAAGGCAGAGCCAAAAGAGCAGAAGTAAAGACCGTGCATGGAACCATCCAGACACCGGTCTTTATGAATGTTGGAACTGCGGCAGCCATAAAGGGAGCTGTTTCCACGGAAGATCTAAAGACGATCAAGACACAGGTGGAACTGTCCAATACGTACCATCTTCATGTCAGACCGGGGGATGAACTGATTCATTCTTTGGGCGGGCTTCACAAATTTATGGTTTGGGACAAGCCGATCTTAACGGATTCCGGTGGCTTTCAGGTCTTTTCCCTTGCAGGCTTAAGAAAGATCAAAGAAGAGGGCGTTACCTTTCATTCCCATGTGGATGGACGGATCATATTTATGGGACCGGAAGAAAGCATGAGGATACAGAGCAATCTTGCTTCCACGATTGCCATGGCATTTGATGAATGTGCGCCTGCTTTGGCAGACAGAAGTTATGTACAGCCTTCTGTGGAGAGAACGACCAGATGGCTGAAACGCTGTAAAGCAGAGATGGCAAGGCTGAATTCCTTAGAAGAGACGATCAATAAAGAACAGTTGTTATTTGGTATCAATCAGGGAGCAATCTTTACTGATATCAGAATAGAGCATGCAAAACAGATCACGCAACTGGATCTGGACGGATATGCACTGGGAGGACTTGCTGTTGGGGAGACCCATGAGGAGATGTACCATATTTTAGAAGAGACGATTCCGTATCTTCCCAAAGAAAAACCGACCTATCTGATGGGTGTGGGAACCCCTGCCAATATTTTAGAAGCCGTGGAACGAGGCGTGGATTTTTTTGACTGCGTTTATCCGACACGGAACGGCAGACATGGGCATCTGTACACCAATCAGGGTAAGATCAATCTTTTCAATAAACAGTATGAAAAAGATATGCGTCCCATTGAAGAAGGATGTGGCTGCCCGGCATGCCGCACCTATTCGAGAGCCTATATCCGACATTTACTGAAGGCAAAGGAAATGCTTGGCATGCGTCTTTGCGTACTTCATAATCTGTATTTCTACAATACGATGATGGAAGAGATAAGGGATGCCCTGGATCGGGGAGAATTTGCTTCCTACAAAAAGCGCAAATTAGACGGAATGCAACAGAATGAGCAGTAGATCTTTTTATTAACTTTTCATAAATCAGATAAAAAAACTTGCTGAAACTGCAATAATTGTGTATCATTGCAGATAGCATAACCCAAAGGAGGACAAAAACGTGGGTATCTTATTATCAGGTGAGCAAACAAGTACATCGTCAGGACTTATTATGGTGCTTTATATTGCAGCTATTTTTATTTTCATCTATTTCATGATGATCCGTCCGCAGAAGAAGGAACAGAAGAGAATGTCTACTATGTTGTCAGCATTAGAAATTGGCGACAGTGTATTGACAAACAGCGGCTTTTACGGTGTTGTGATCGATATTACGGATGATACGGTAATCGTAGAATTCGGAAGTAATAAAAACTGCCGTATTCCGATGCAGAAAACGGCGATTGCACAGGTGGAAAAACCAGTACAGGAATAAAAAACACTCCGTGAGGATGCGCACGCTTTTGCATAGGCAGATTGTCGCTAAAAGCGACGCAAAAGCGGCGCTAGAGTTTCGCAAGCGAAACTCTTTTTTTTTGCATTATTATAACTATAAGTTATAAAAAGTATAATAGATATATATTTTATGGATAGTTAAAAATATGATATGATAAATAAAATCAGAATAGAATGGGAGAAAAAACATGAATTTACATATTGCAAGTATCAGTGGGGACGGCATTGGTCCGGAAATTGTGGCAGAAGCTAAGAAAGTACTCAGAAAGGTGTGCGAAAAGTACGGTCACAGTATTTCCTATGACGATATCCTGATGGGAGGTGCTTCCATTGATGCCTATGGGGTGCCGCTTACGGATGAAACGATTGCAATTGCCAAAAACGCGGATGCCGTACTGATGGGTTCCATCGGCGGAGATACCAACACCTCTCCATGGTATAAGTTAGAGCCGTCTTTGCGACCGGAAGCAGGCTTGTTAAAATTAAGAAAGTCCTTAAACCTTTTTGCAAATTTAAGACCGGCAGTGTTATATCCGCAGCTTGCCGGGGCGTGTCCTTTAAAAGAGGAGATCAGTGCAAAAGGATTTGATATGCTCATTATGAGAGAGTTAACCGGTGGACTTTACTTCGGAAAACGTCATACGGAGGAAGTAAACGGTGTAAGAACGGCAGTGGATACGCTGACATACACGGAAGAAGAGATTAAAAGAGTTGCCATCAAAGCCTTTGATGTGGCAATGGTGCGGAATAAAAAAGTGACCAGCGTGGATAAGGCAAATGTACTGGATTCTTCCAGACTCTGGAGAGCCGTTGTGAATGAAGTGGCAAAGGATTATCCGGAAGTAACCGTGGAACATATGTTAGTGGATAATTGTGCCATGCAGTTAGTAAAAGATCCGGCACAGTTTGATGTGATCTTAACGGAGAACATGTTTGGCGATATTCTTTCAGATGAAGCAAGCATGGTAACAGGATCCATCGGAATGCTTGCCAGTGCAAGTATGAACGATTCAAAATTTGGCCTCTACGAACCGAGTCATGGTTCTGCACCGGATATTGCCGGCAAAAATATTGCGAATCCTCTGGCAACCATATTATCGGCATCCATGATGTTAAAATACTCTTTCGGTCTTTTAGAAGAAGCAAAAGCGATAGAAGATGCGATTTATCAGGTGCTGGAAGAGGGATTCCGCACAGGGGATATCATGTCGGAGGGAATGAAACAGGTTTCCTGCAGCAAAATGGGTGATCTTGTTGCAGAAAGAATCCAATAAAGATTTGAAGAAGTCGGACAAATGTAGTATGATGTAGGGAAAATAGTGATACGTATGAATGGAGATTATTATGAGAAGTGATGCAGCAAAAAAAGGTGCCAGTCAGGCTCCGCACAGATCGTTGTTTAATGCATTGGGATATACAAAAGAGGAACTGGAAAGACCTTTGATCGGTATTGTCTGTTCCCACAATGAGATCGTTCCGGGACATATGAATCTGGACAAGATCGCAGAAGCAGTCAAGATGGGAGTTGCCATGGCAGGCGGTACTCCGGTTATGTTCCCGGCAATCGCTGTATGTGATGGAATTGCCATGGGACATACGGGTATGAAGTACTCTTTAGTAACCAGGGATCTGATTGCAGACAGTACGGAATGTATGGCACTTGCGCACCAGTTTGATGCATTGGTGTGTATTCCTAACTGTGATAAGAATGTACCGGGACTTCTGATGGCGGCAGCCAGACTGAATATCCCCACGATCTTTGTATCCGGCGGACCGATGCTTGCCGGCAAAGTACAGGGATGCAAGACCAGCCTTTCTTCTTTGTTTGAAGCGGTTGGTGCACAGGCAGCCGGTAAGATTACGATGGAAGAACTCGAAGAGTATGAAGAAAAAGCATGTCCGACCTGCGGTTCCTGCTCCGGTATGTATACGGCTAACTCCATGAACTGTCTGACAGAGGCAATCGGTATGGGACTTCCGGGTAACGGTACCATTCCGGCAGTATATTCAGAGAGAATCCGTCTGGCAAAACATGCAGGCATGAAGATCATGGAACTCCTTGAAAAAGACATCAAGCCCCGTGATATTATGACAAAAGAAGCGTTTTACAATGCCCTTGCCGTGGATATGGCACTGGGTTGTTCTACCAACTCCATGCTTCATCTTCCGGCGATTGCGCATGAATGCGGCATAGATCTGGATCTTTCCATTGCCAATGAGATCAGTGCAAAGACCCCGAACCTTTGCCATTTAGCACCGGCAGGACACACCTATATCGAAGAACTCAACGAAGCCGGCGGTGTGTATGCGGTTATGAATGAGTTGAATAAGAAGAATCTGCTCAATACCGATCTGATTACCTGTACCGGTAAGACGGTAAAAGAGAATATAGAAGGATGCGTAAATAAGAATCCGGATGTTATTCGTCCGATTGACAACCCTTACAGCGAAGTGGGCGGTATTGCCGTTCTTTCCGGTAACATTGCACCGGATACCTGCGTGGTAAAACGTTCCGCAGTTGTGGATGAGATGTTAGTTCACGAAGGTCCTGCGCGTGTGTTTGATTGTGAAGAAGATGCGATCGCAGCAATCAAAGGCGGCAGGATCGTGGATGGCGATGTGGTTGTAATCCGTTACGAAGGACCAAAGGGTGGCCCCGGTATGCGGGAAATGCTTAACCCGACTTCTGCAATCGCCGGAATGGGTCTTGGCAGTACCGTTGCCCTGATTACGGACGGAAGATTCTCCGGTGCATCCAGAGGCGCATCCATCGGTCATGTTTCACCGGAAGCAGCGGTGGGTGGTCCGATCGCGTTGATCGAAGAAGGGGATATCATAAAGATTGACATTCCGGCAAATACGATCAATGTCAATGTATCGGATGAAGTGTTAGCAGAACGTAAAAAGAACTGGACTCCGAGAGAACCGAAGATCAACAGCGGTTATCTTGCGAGATATCGTCAGCTTGTAACAAGCGGTAACAGGGGAGCAATTTTGGAGATTCCGGATAATAAGCAATAAGAACAGGCGGGATAAAACGAATTTGGTAGGTCATTGCAATGCAGTGACATGGAGGTATTTGATGAAATTAACAGGATCGGAAATTGTAATTGAATGTTTAAAAGAACAGGGAGTGGATACGGTTTTTGGCTATCCGGGCGGCACCATTTTAAATGTGTACGATGCTTTGTACAAACACCAGGATGAGATTTTTCATGTTTTAACCAGCCATGAGCAGGGAGCTGCCCATGCAGCGGACGGTTATGCAAGAGCAACGGGCAAAGTGGGTGTCTGTTTTGCTACCAGCGGACCGGGTGCAACGAATCTGGTTACGGGTATTGCAACCGCATATATGGACAGTATTCCTGTGGTTGCGATTACAGCAAATGTCAATCTTCCGGCTCTTGGAAAGGACTCCTTCCAGGAAGTGGATATTGCCGGTGTGGTTATGCCGATTACCAAACACAGTTACATCGTAAAAGATGTAAAGGATCTTGCCAGAACGATCCGCAAAGCTTTCCAGATCGCGAAGAGTGGTCGGCCGGGCCCGGTTCTTGTGGATATTACCAAGGATGTTACGGCGGCACTTTGCGATTATGAAAGACAGACGCCGGCACCTTTACTTCGAAACGGCAAATATTCCGATCAGGACATCGATGATGTGGTAAAAGTGATTCAGGAAGCCAAAAAACCATTTATTTATCTGGGTGGTGGTGCAATTGCATCGGATGCCTATAAGGAAGTGGCAGAGTTTGCGGAACTGATTGATGCACCGGTATGTGATACCCTGATGGGCAAGGGCGCATTTGATGGCAACAGTGACCGTTATACCGGTATGATCGGTATGCATGGTACTAAGGTCAGCAACTTTGGGGTAAGTGAGTGTGACCTTCTGATCGCTCTGGGTGCACGTTTTTCTGACCGTGTTGTGGGAAACGCCGCAAAATTTGCTTCCAATGCCAAGGTACTTCACATTGATATTGATGCAGCTGAGATTGATAAAAATATCAAAACCTACACCTCCATCGTTGGCGATTTGAAAGAAGTGTTAAATAAAATCAATTCCCGATTGGAGAAACAGGAACACAATACCTGGATGATGCATATTCATGAATTGAAGGAGAGATACCCATTAAGTTACGATAAAAATGTTCTCTCCGGTCCCTATATCATAGAAGAAATTGACCGGATCACGGAAGGCAAAGCCGTGATCACCACGGATGTCGGACAGCATCAGATGTGGGCGGCACAGTATTATCATTATACAAAGCCCCGTACATTTTTATCATCCGGAGGACTCGGAACAATGGGATACGGACTGGGTGCCTGCATTGGTGCCAAGATGGGATGTCCGGATAAGATCTGTATCAATATTGCAGGGGATGGCTGCTTCCGTATGAATATGAATGAACTGGCAACGGCTTCCCGTTACAATATCCCGATCATACAGGTTGTAATCAATAACCATGTACTGGGTATGGTTAGACAGTGGCAGTCCTTATTCTATGACCATCGTTACTCACAGACGATTTTAGATGACAAAGTGGATTTTGCAAAAGTAGCGGAAGGACTTGGTTGTGAGGCGATCACGATTACCACAAAAGAAGAAGTGGCACCGGCAATCGAAAGGGCAATTGCCTGCAGGAAACCGGTACTTCTTAACTGCATTATTGATAAGGATGATTGCGTATTCCCAATGGTGCCGGCAGGAGCACCTATTACGGAAGCATTTGATGCAGAAGATCTGAAAAATAAAAAATAAAGGATACCATCACAGATGAAAAAACATATAAAAGTTCTGATGGGATGTGTGTTCGTAATCTGTTTACTGTTAGGCCTGGGTTACCTGGGCCTATCCGTATATTATGAAAATGGTTTTTCCTTTCAGACATATATTAACGGCGTTTATTGTACGGGCAAGAATGTGGAAACGGTCAACCGGGAACTGAATCAGGCATATGAGTATGAAGGGCTTACTGTATACGTTAATAACACCGGTTTTTATATTGATGCGGATGCCATATCCTATGAATATGACTACAGAGAGCCGCTTGATCATTACCTGAAGCAACAGAATCCCTATCTTTGGATCGAAAATCTGATCGAAGGACGTGATGAATATGAATTGTTCCCCAAGGTTACATATGATCAGGAAGCGTTGGATCAAATCATAGAAGATAATATTAGTAAACGAAATCTTCCCCTTGTGCGGGGAGTGACCTTACAGGCAACGGAAGACGGTTTTTTGCTCAACGACACCAAGAAAAATGTATTGGATGAATCAAAACTTGCAGAATTGATAAAAAATGCCCTGGAAGAAGGAAAAAATTCTATTAATCCTGCATTTGAAGATTGTTTTTATGATATACCCTATAGTAAGGACGAAGAAGAACTTCTTGCATTTTACGAATCTGTAAATACTTATCAGTCCCGACAGGCAGTGTATCATTTTGGAGAAGAGGAAGAGAAACTGGGAGCGGGAGAACTGGCAAAGACACTTGTATGCTATCCGGATTTTCTTTTGCCGAAAAAGGAACTGCCGGCGGATTACCGGGAACGGTATTTTGATAAAGAAGGAGTGCTTCTTAGAGATGAGGATGCGATAAAGGAAGTGTTGGAAGATTGCTTTTCTTCCTATAATACCTATCGCAATCATGTATTTACCACACATGACGGCAGGGTATTGACGATCAAAGGCGGTACCTACGGCAATCAGATCAATATGAAAAAAGAAAGGGATGAATTTGCGAAATTCCTTTCTTCGGATGTGATCTTTTACGACCGGACTGCTGAATATATAAGGGAGGTACCGATCAAAGGGAAAAATGATATTGGGGATACCTACATTGAGGTGGATATCGGACAACAGAAGATGTTTTATTATAAAGATGGAGAATTGTATCTGCAGACGGATGTGGTAACAGGTAAAAACCATGCAACAAGGGAAGAGGTCTGCTATGTGTATGCCAAACAGAAAAACCGTGTATTAAGAGGACCGGGATATGCTTCGCCTGTAAAATTCTGGATGCCGGTAAGCGGCGGCATTGGAATCCATGATGCATCCTGGAGAAAAGAGTATGGCGGTGACATATACATAAAAAACGGTTCCCATGGCTGCATTAATACACCCTTGGACATCGTGGAGAAGATGTATGAGGTGGTAGAAGTGGGAACGCCCTGTATATTGTATTATGGATTAGAGGAAACGGACTAAAAACCGGATGCCTGTTTGGTTTTCCGCTTTACCGTATTGACGTGTGAAGAAAATAGATGTAAAATGTTGTGTAATGCGATTTGAGAAGTTAAGGAGGAGATAGATCGTGGCAAGAATTTATAATTTTTCAGCAGGTCCGGCAGTTTTACCTGAGGAAGTACTTAAAGAAGCTGCAGCAGAAATGTTAGATTATAACGGGACAGGAATGTCTGTAATGGAGATGAGCCATCGTTCCAAGGCATATGATGCGATTATCAAAGAAGCAGAACAGGATTTAAGGGACTTAATGAATATCCCGGATAACTATAAAGTTCTGTTTGTTCAGGGTGGAGCAAGCCTTATCTTTGCATCCGTACCTATGAACTTAATGAAAAATAAGAAAGCAGGCTATATCTTAACGGGTCAGTGGGCAAAAAAGGCATATCAGGAAGCAAAGATTTATGGAGAAGCCGTAGAACTGGCATCCAGTGCGGATGAAACATTCTCTTATATCCCGGATTGTTCCGACCTTCCGATCACGGACGATATGGATTATGTATATATTTGTGAAAACAATACGATTTACGGAACCAAATTCAAAACATTACCCGATACCAAGGGCAAACCATTAGTTGCTGATTTATCCTCCTGTTTCTTATCCGAACCGGTAGATGTGACAAAATATGGTATGCTTTACGCAGG
>CAYLSH010000066.1:0-10659 GCA_964386235.1 uncultured Lachnospiraceae bacterium
CCTGTTTCTTATCCGAACCGGTAGATGTGACAAAATATGGTATGCTTTACGCAGGTGTTCAAAAAAACGTAGGACCTGCCGGTGTACAGATCATCATTATCAGAGAAGACCTGATTACGGACGACTGCTTACCGGGCACTCCAACCATGATGAAATACAAAACACATGCAGACAATGATTCTTTATATAATACTCCACCTACATATGGCATCTATATCTGTGGCAAGGTGTTCAAATGGTTAAAGAAGATGGGTGGTCTTGAAGCCATGAAGGAATTAAATGAGAAAAAGGCAAAGATTCTGTATGACTTTTTGGATGAGAGCAAACTCTTCAAAGGTACAGTACGCAAGGAAGACCGTTCTCTTATGAATGTACCGTTTGTAACAGGTAATGAAGAACTGGATGCCAAATTCGTAAAAGAAGCAAAGGCAGAAGGTTTGGAAAGCCTGAAAGGACATCGTACTGTTGGCGGTATGCGTGCAAGTATTTACAATGCAATGCCAATGGAAGGTGTGGAAAAATTGGTTGCCTTCATGAAGAAATTTGAAGAGGAGAATCAAGTGTGAAAAGAACTTCTAAATACTCAGAGCAATGCTCTTTCGTAAAGAAGTTTTAAATTACACACGGGAAAAACTAACGTTTTTTCCTTATGGTTATTGTGTGCCGCCATTGAAGGCGGCGGAATGGAGAAGTTAAAATGTTTAAATATCATTGCTTAAATCCGATTGCCAATGTGGGTCTTTCCGGATTTACAAACGACTATAAGAGAGTAGAAGATGTAAATGAGGCACAGGGTATATTAGTCCGCAGTGCATCCATGCATGAGATGGAACTTAGTGACAATCTTTTGGCAGTTGCCAGAGCCGGTGCCGGTGTAAACAACATTCCGTTGGAAACCTGTGCGGAAAAAGGTATCGTGGTATTTAATACACCGGGTGCCAATGCCAATGGTGTAAAGGAACTGGTATTTGCCGGTATGTTCTTGGCATCCCGTGATGTGATCGGTGGCATTGAATGGGTTAAGTCTGCAAAAGAAGATGAAAACATCGCAAAAGCAGCAGAAAAAGAAAAGAAGAAATTTGCCGGTACGGAGATCCAGGGCAAGAAATTAGGTATCATCGGTCTGGGAGCCATTGGTGTAAAAGTAGCCAATGCAGCAACTCATTTAGGCATGGAAGTATATGGATACGATCCCTATGTATCCGTAGATGCGGCATGGAATTTAAGCCGTTCCGTTAAGCATGTATTAAATGTAGAAGAGATTTATGAGGAATGTGATTTTATCACGATTCATGTTCCGGCACTTCCTTCTACTAAGGGCATGATCAATGCCGATGCCATTTCTTTAATGAAGGATGGTGTGATCATCTTAAACTTTGCAAGAGATGTCCTTGTAAACGAAGAAGATGTACTTTCCGCTATCAAATCCGGTAAAGTACGCAAATATGTATCTGACTTCCCGAATCCTACGACGGCAGGACAGGATGGCTGTATCGTGATTCCGCATCTGGGTGCTTCCACAGAAGAATCCGAGGACAATTGTGCAGTCATGGCAGTGAAGGAATTAAAGAATTATCTGGAAAATGGTAATATCATCAATTCCGTTAACTTCCCGAACTGTGATATGGGCGTTTGTTCCCAGGCAGGTCGTGTAGCGATCATACACAAAAACAGTGCAGGAATGATCTCTAAGTTCTCTGCTGTATTTGGCAATCATGGAATCAATATTACGGATATGACCAATAAATCGAGAGGTGACTGGGCATATACCATGTTAGATCTTGAACAGACCGTTTCCGATGAAGTGGTATCTGAACTGCGTTCCGTAGAAGGCGTTGTACGTGTACGTGTGGTAAAATAAAAGTAATTGTTGTAGACATAAAAATAGAACTTTAAAGTATGGTTGATACTTTGAAGTTCTATTTTTTTTCGGATAACCCACAAAGATAATCAAGGCTGACATGGTAGTATTTGGCTAATTGTATCAGGTGGCGAATGGGCATTTCATTTGCCCCTCTTTCGTAACGTGCATACATGGTCTGGGATGTTCCCAGATAATTGGCAACCTGCTGTTGTGTCAGGTCGGCGTCCTCTCTTAAATTTCGTATTCTTGTTATATAGTCCATAGGAGACTCCAAAGAAATTATAGTATTTTGTATTTTTTCGATATCACTACACTAACATAGTAAAGAAATTTACTATTGACTTTAGTAAACATCTTTACTAAAATAAGTGTATTCAAAAGAAAAAAAGATATGTGGTATATAAGAGAAAAATGAAAAAGGAATATTTAATCAGAAGTATAAAAGTAGGTATTTTGGTTGTCTGTTTGTCGGCAATATATATGTTTCTGGATTACTTAGTTACGGATGATACAGCGTATATGACAAGAATCACATTTCATGATTTTTATGAAATGGATCGGGTGGACAGTTTGTTTATCGGAGCATCGCATGGACTCAGGGGAGTACATGCAGAGATGTTATCGGAGCAGTTACAAGAAGAAGTATTTGTGGCGGCAACATCATCACAGGAGATGATGGGATCCTATTATATTTTAAAAGATGCCCTTACCAGGTATGATCTTAAAAATGTGTATCTTGAAATTTCTCCTGCAATTATGAAAATGGATCGAGAAAGGGCGGATACATCTACATATATCATATCGGACTATATGAAAGATTTTAGTATAAAGACACAGTATCTATTTCATTCATTTCAAAGTGACGAGTGGATTCCGGCTTTTTTCAGAGTAAGACGTAATTTTAACAGTATGAAAATAGAGGATATTTGGGAAATACCGAAAAAGAAAGCTTATAATTATAAAAATTATCTTGTGGATGAAGATGTTTTTGGAGCAAACGAGTATCAGGGAAGAGGAACTTGGATTATGGAAAGGGAAAGAAGCGTTCTATCAGATAAGAATGCTTTATCGTTTGATAATGTCGGAAGGGAAGATTTGAATCCGGATGTATTGGCTTTGCTGTCTGAAATAATCGGATTATGTAAAGAAAAGGATGTTCATCTGACATTATATATGTTGCCATATCCAGAAATTTATTTATATAAATATACCGATTATGATGATTTTTCTTCTTATTTTGCAGATTTAGCCAGAGAAAGGAATTTGGGATGGTTTGATCTGAATCTGGTAAAAAATGAATATCTGAATCTGAAAAATGAAGATTTTGCAGATAATGATCATCTGAACTCCGACGGTAATTATAAAACGACCAATTTTCTTGCTCGATATCTGCAAAACCCCGGAGAATATTATTTCTGGAATTCCTTAGAAGAAAAAAATAAAGAAGAAAAGTCGGATGCACATATACTTGCGGTGGAATATGAGATGGAAACATATGATTCTATTGGGGAAAATATTGAATACTGG
The DNA here is from genome assembly GCA_964386235.1 of uncultured Lachnospiraceae bacterium. Classification (GTDB taxonomy): domain Bacteria; phylum Bacillota; class Clostridia; order Lachnospirales; family Lachnospiraceae; genus RGIG8767. Next base: position 3,392 of record CAYLSH010000066.1, read on the forward strand.
ACGCAGGAAGGGGATTATCGGATATATACGCTTTCCATCCTGAGCGAGGATGTGAAAGGAGTTGAGTATCAGGTTTATCATTGTTATGGACTGGATGAGGATAAGAGTATAAAAGGCGAGCTGATTGCGTGTAAACCGATTGCACAGGATGTGGTTAGTTTCATCGTTCCCTATGAAGATCGAGGCAATACAATTGCAATAGAAGTAATGGATGCAGAAACGAAAGAAATGTTATACCGTTTTGTGGAGTATATGTATTAGAGGTTGGTGTTTATGTTTTTTGATGAATTAGAAAAGTTTTCAGGTAAATATGCCATTATAGATGACAAAGGAGATAGGATGTCATATTCAGATCTGGCGGATCTGTCTGACAAAATCTGTGAAAAAACTGTCAGCCGACAGTTGGGATTTATTCTGTGTAAAAATGAGACAGAAGCACTTTGTGGGTATTTGGGATTTTTAAGAAAAGGGATCATACCTGTTATGTTGGATTCTAAGATAGAGGAGAAATTATTGGATTCTCTGATGGAAAAGTATCTGCCATCCTATATTTTTTGTCCTAAGGAGAAAGCAAAAGATTTTGCATCTGAAATCTGTTTATGGAATGGAAGAAGATTTTGTTTGTTAAAAGTTTTAGAAGAAGATTCTATACAGAGGAAGGATCTGGCATTGCTTTTAACTACATCCGGTTCCACAGGGAGTCCGAAACTGGTAAGACAGAGTTATCGCAACATTCAGTCGAATGCGGAAGCAATCGCATCCTATCTCCAACTGGATGAAAAGGAAAGACCAATCGTAACCCTGCCGATGAATTATACATATGGTCTGTCCATTCTGCATAGCCATTTGTTGGTCGGTGCAACAATATTGCTTACAGAACATCCGGTCAATAATAAGTATTTTTGGGATTTTTTTCAAAAAGAAGGAGCAACGTCTTTTGGAGGGGTTCCGTATACATATGAAATGCTAAAGCGCATTCATTTTCTCAAAATGGATCTGCCGACTCTAAAGACAATGACACAGGCAGGAGGAAAGTTGTCACCTGATTTACAGAAAGAATTTGCAGATTATGCACTGGAACGGAAGATTCAGTTTGTTGTTATGTACGGGCAGACAGAAGCGACGGCACGGATGGCGTACCTTCCTGCAGACAGGTGTGGGGAAAAGATTGGTAGTATCGGAGTGGCAATCCCGGGCGGTCATATGGAGATTGTTGATGGGAACGGTAATCCGATTCTAGAACCGTATCAATCGGGAGAATTGGTATACCGAGGAGAAAATGTGACTCTTGGATATGCAGAAGGCAGAAAAGATTTAGATAAAGAGGATAGTTTTGGAGGTGTTTTGCATACAGGGGATGTTGCTCAGACAGATGAAGAAGGATTTTTCTATATTGTAGGGAGAGTTAAGCGTTTTCTAAAATTATTTGGCAGCCGGATCAATCTGGATGAGGTGGATCTTCTTATTTGGCAAAAATTCCCGAATCTGGAATGTGTGACCACAGGAACGGATGATAAGATGATTTCCTATGTGACGGACTCTGAAAGCGTAGATGAGGTAAGAGAGTTTGTTTTAAGAATCACACATGTGAACCCAGTAGCTGTGGAAGTCAGACACATAGAATATATCCCTAAAAATAATGCGGGAAAAATACTATATAAAGAGTTGGAGGAAAAATGATGGATAAAATATTGGAAATATTAAGTAAGATAAAATCGGGAATTGATTTTGAATCGGAGAAAGGGCTGATCTCAGGGCATATTTTGGATTCAATTGATATGACAACGTTAATATCGGAACTGGAATTGCATTTTGATGTTGAAATTGGAATGGAATATATGGATCATGACAATTTTGACAGTGCAGAGGATATTTGGAAGATGATCTGCCAGATAAAGGAAGAATAATGCCATGGTGATTACGTCAATTCAATTTGCACTATTTGTGTTTGGCTGCCTGTGTCTGTTTGTTATTTTCCCAAAGAAAATCAAATGGGTATCCTTACTTCTTAGCAGTCTTATATTTTATGCATTATCGGATTTGCGTTGTTTGGGATTTGTGATTTTTTCTTCGGGAAGTGTCTGGTATGCGGCAAAATGTATATGTAACAGTTTTGAACAGGAAAATAGAAAATTAGATTTTTGTCAGGATAAGGCAGATAGAAAAGAAATAAAAAATATATCTAAGAGAAAACGAAAGTGGATATTAAAGATTACTTTATTTCTAAATATAGGAATTCTGATCCTGCTTAAAGTTTGCAAGTTTATGGATGTTTCTATTCCTGTTTTGGGGATGATGGATGGGAGCAGTGATATATCGTATATCCTAATGCCTCTTGGAATTTCTTATTATACTTTTTCTGTGACAGGATATTTGTTGGATGTATATTGGAAAAGATATTCTTGTGAGCCGAATTTCTTCCGCTTTCTGGCATGGACGGTCTATTTTCCACATATTGTGCAGGGACCGATTGCAAGATACAATCAGTCCGGCATGGAGTTGAAAAAACAGTTGTCTTTAAAATGGGATAACTTTAAATCCGGCATGGAACTGATCTTATGGGGAATGTTCAAAAAATTGGTTATAGCCGATCGAATCAGCGTTTTTATTAATTCGGCATATAGTGAAAACTATTTTTTAGAGATTGGAATTGTTAGTTTTCTAGCACTTGTTTTAGACGTTGTGCAGATTTATACGGATTTTTCAGGGTACATGGATATTGTAACCGGAGTCTCGGAAATTTTTGATGTGAAATTGGAAAAGAATTTCAACCATCCGTTTTTTGCAAGAACCGTTCCGGAATTTTGGCGCAGATGGCATATGTCACTCGGAAGTTGGTTTAAGGATTATGTGTATTATCCGGTCAGCGTATCCGGATTTTGCAAGAAAGTATCCAAAAAATGGAAGGGGAAATGTTCGGATAAGGTACTTAGCATTATTCTTACTGCCATTCCTGTTATGTGCACATGGATTTTAACAGGACTTTGGCACGGAACGGGCATAGGATATCTTGCATGGGGAATTTATTATGGGACATTGATAATTTTATCCGTCACTTTTTCTGAAAAAACACAAAACTTTTGGAAAAGATTGTCAGTGGATACGGAGAGTTTTTCCTTCCGTCTTTTCCAGCATGTAAAGATCTTTTTCATATTTATGGGCGGCCGTTTCCTTGGAAATACAATCGGTTTTTACACGCGTATGTTGATGATAAAAAGCATCTTCTCGGATTGTGTACAGGGAAGATTTTGGGATACAGCAGTGTATCGGATGGGCTTGGATCGATTCAACTTTCTTGTTTTGATCGTCTGTATATGTATTTTGATCCTTGTATCTGTAATACAGGAAAAGTGTTCGGTTCGAAAAGTGTTCGAGAAACAAAACTATTTGTTTAAGGTTATAATCCTATGCACAGCATTTTATGTGGTTTTTATGTTTGGTATTTATGGTTCGGAATATGACGTGGGCAGTTTTATGTATCAACAGTTTTAAAAAGATTAGCCATGAGAATAAGAGGAAGGTATGGATTTACAAAAAAGAGCGTTAGAATTACATCGGGAGTGGAATGGTAAGATTGATATTATTCCCTGGCCGCATACAAAATTGGATGACTGCATGGATGAAGAAATGTTACAGCAGGCATGCAAGGAGATTGCGAAGGATGTTTCGCATGCCTATCAGCATACGATGAAAGCAAATACCGTGGCGGTAGTTTCGGATGGAAGTGCGGTTTTAGGATTGGGGAATATCGGACCCCATGCCGCAATGCCTGTTATGGAAGGCAAAGCAGTTTTATTTAAGGAATTTGGTGGAATCAATGCGGTTCCCATTTGTCTGGATACACAGGATACCGAGGAGATCATCAGTGTAGTCAGGAATCTTGCTCCGGCATATGGTGGGATAAATCTGGAAGATATTTCAGCCCCCAGATGTTTTGAAATTGAAGAACGATTAAAGGAAATGCTGGATATACCTGTTTTTCATGACGATCAGCATGGAACGGCGATCGTTGTACTTGCCGGTATTTTGAACAGTTTAAAGGTTGTTGGAAAAAAGAAGGAAGAGTGCCGTGTTGTCATTAATGGGGCGGGAAGTGCTGGCATTGCCATTGCAAAGTTACTCGTTGAGTATGGATTTGGGGATCTTTTATTGTGTGATAGAAATGGAATTATATCATCGCTTTCTCCGAACTTGAATTGGATGAAGAAAAGAATGTTGGAAGTGACCAATTTAAAGGATAAAAAAGGGACACTGGAAGATGCCTTGAGGGGAACTGATATTTTTGTGGGGGTATCTGCAGCCGGTATCGTTTCACAGGAAATGGTACGTTCCATGAACCGGGATGCTATACTGTTTGCCCTTGCAAATCCAACGCCGGAAATCATGCCTGATCTTGCAAAAGAAGCAGGAGCCAAAGTGGTTGGAACAGGACGCTCGGATTTTCCGAATCAGATTAATAATGTACTTGCATTTCCCGGAATATTCAAAGGTGCGTTAGAGGGAAGAGCGAGAAAAATAACGGACGAGATGAAAATCGCAGCCGCTGAGGCATTGGCAGCATTGATCACTGAGGAAGAATTATCAGAAACGAATGTTATTCCGCAACCGTTTGACACCCGTGTTGTGAATGCCGTTGCCAATGCTGTAAAGAAGAATATTATTGATAATACAAAGTGACGATATGAGTTGTATGACGAGAAATACGAAATTGGATAATTACAAATGCTTATTGATTTGTCTGGTTGTATTTGGACATTTTTTGCAAAGTTCAATTTCAGGAGATTTTGAAAAAAGGATTTTGCTGTTTCTATATTCTTTTCATATGCCTGCATTTGTTTTTTTGACGGGACTATTTGCCAAAACAGCCATTCTTGAAAAAGAATATTATAAGGCGTTTGAATTTCTATATCTGTTTGTTGTAGTTAAAATCATACGGTTTCTTCCGCGATTGGTATGGAAAAGAAAAGTAACATTATCGTTTGTAAATATAGCAGATGTATCATGGTATGCATTTGCTGTTTTTATATTTTACATTCTTACATTTTGTATTGTACGGTCACAATTAAATTTAAAAAAGGTAGTGTTTTTCTCAATCATAACAGCCTGCTTTTGTGGTTACAGTGATGAGATTGGTACGTTTTTTTCATTAAGCAGAGTTGTGTCGTTTTATCCATATTTTCTGGTCGGGGTTTGTATAAATAGAGAGTGGTTGATGAATATAATTCAAAAAAAGATTGTTAAAATACTGGCGGTTGTATGTTTAAGTATTATAGTTGTAATTTTTTTTGCAGGGGACATTACAAACCAATTTGATTTGTATATTTCTTTATTCAAGGGGAAAGAATCTTATGCAGTGTTGGATCAATATGAGGTGTATGGTGCACTGTTACGTCTGATCTGGTATTTTATGGCATTCACTTTACAAATTTGTTTTATTACAATTTTACCAGGCAGAAGATATTTTTTTACGGATATGGGAGAACGAACCATTGCAGTATATGCGATACATCCTTTTGTACAATATTTTTTACTGAATATTTTGGATGTGGAAGCATGGCTGAAAGAATTAAGTGTTGGTTATCATTTGTTAGCGGTTGCATCCATATCCATAGTTGTGGTTTGTATATTAAGTATTCCTCCGTTTGATTGGATGATCAGACGGATTATTATGGCAAGAGAGAGGAAGAGCAGGTATGGATAATAAAATTAACTTATGCTATTTTCCATATGCAGGCGGTAATATTTCTACTTTTGATGATTTTGGAAAAAACATATCGGAAGATGTTAGATTAATCGGTGTGGAATATCCGGGACATGGGAAAAGATTTCGGGAAGAATTATGTTGTACATGGGACGAATTGCTTATGGATATGGCAAAAGAACTGGAATCCATTTTAACAAAGGGAAAATTTATATTTTTAGGTTATAGTATGGGAAGTTTGGTTGTCTATGAATTGCTCCAGAGAAAACTTTTAAGAAAAAAACCGGAATGGATCTATATATTGTCACATAACCCTCCGCTGAAAAGATATATTGATGCGGGGTGGGATTGTACGGATGATGAACTGATCGTAAGTAAAATGAGAGAACTGGGTGGATTTCAAAATGTAAATGATAAGATTCTGACAAGTAGATATTATCAGAAGATGTGTGTGCAGCCATTAAGAGCAGATCTGAACCTACTCCATACATATGAGAGAAAATATTTGGAAAAAATAGATATCAATGCCACAGTGATATATTCTCCGAAGGATCCTTCCATAAAAAATATAAAAGAATGGGATTTATGCTTTCAAAATGTGGATTACCATACAATGGGGGATAATCATTTTGTTTTAAAAGATCACAGTGTTGAAATTGCGGATATGATCAATAAGAGAATATAAATGTAATGGAGAGTAAAGATGTTGAAAATAAGTCTACGCATTAAAAAAGGAATCTGTGTGACAGATTCCCTAAATAAGGGAAAATCCCTGACGAAGAATGGCGTTCCAGTTGCTTTTTTGAAAGAGAAATCTTACAACAATTACCGTTTGCTTTTCTTCATCTATTGTATAAAAAGCAAAGTAATTATTGACTACAACATATCGGATTTCCCAGCTTGCTAAAACAGGATCATCTACAAGACGAAACTTTTGAGGCATATCCGCCAATGAATTTATATGTTCAGTAGCAGCGTCGAGCAGATGATCTGCAGCAGTAGGATTTTTAAGGTTAAATTCGATGTAGTCCGCAGCTTGAATGATATCACGTTCAGCGGCTGCAGTGATATGGATTATATAACTCATCCTCGGCGACGGCTCCGGATATCAGCCATTGCTTCAGAGAAAGGTCTGGTATTGCTGGATACAATATCATCCATACCTTCTTTGAGTTGGCTATATAATTCAAAGCGACTGGTTAATTCTTCATAAGTTTCAATGCTCATAACAGCAAGGTCGCCTTTTCCATTCTTCGTAATAAAAACCGGTTCGGGATAACTGTGACAAAACGAAGAGATTTCGTTGTAGTTATTCCTTAAATCAGCACTTGATCTGATCGCTGGCAAAATGAGCACCTCCTTACCTGATAGTAAAATTATACACAAATTTTACTATATAGTCAATAAGACCGTAGAAACATTATATGTCAGTTTTTGTAATTTTTTTAAAATCCGGGTTTGTTTTCGCCGGGCTCAAAAGCATCTTTAAATTGTTCATTCATTTCGTTCTGGTATTTGATGGCATGTTCGGTGGCAAGGTCCATGTATTTGATAAATACATCTTCGA
>CAYLSH010000067.1:0-10610 GCA_964386235.1 uncultured Lachnospiraceae bacterium
CTCACGGAGTGTTTTTTGTGCAATAGGTAATTTCAAAGAAATTTCCTATTGCATACAAAAAAGGACCCCGCGCGTGCGGAGTCCCTATCTGATCTTATCTTTTCTTTAGTCTTTAAAATATGCCACACCGGATTCAAAGATCTTCAGATCCTGCTGTCCATAGATATTAACCGCTACGGAAGCATCCCTTCTTTCACTGTGTGCCATCTTACCAAAGCAACGTCCGTCCGGAGAAGTGATACCTTCGATCGCACAGTAGGAACCATTGATGTTCCACTCTTCATCCATGGATACCTTGCCTTCTGTATCGGAATAAACGGTTGCCACCTGACCATTGGCAAATAACGTATCCAGCCATTCCTTCGGTGCTACAAAACGGCCTTCGCCGTGGGAAGCAGGGTTTACATACGTTGTTCCCAATTCTGCCTGTGCAAGCCATGGGGATTTGTTACTTACCACTTTAGTATATGCCATCTTGGAAATATGACGGTTGATCGTATTAAACGTAAGTGTCGGTGCATTTTCATCCTGTCCAACAATCTGACCATGGGGCACTAAGCCAAGTTTGATCAGCGCCTGGAAACCATTACAGATACCAAGGGCAAGACCATCCCTTTCATTTAACAGTTTCGTAACGGCTTCTTTCATCTTCTCATTGCGGAATGCCGTTGCAAAGAACTTCGCGCTTCCGTCCGGTTCGTCTCCGGCGGAGAATCCCCCCGGGAACATGATGATCTGTGCCTGATCAATGGTGCGTGTAAATTCATCCACGGATTCACGGATCTGACTCGCACTCAGATTCTTAAATACTCTCGTCTCCACATGCGCGCCGGCACGTTCGAATGCCTTACGGCTGTCGTATTCACAGTTAGTACCCGGGAATACCGGAATAAATACCGTTGGTTTGGCAATTTTATTCTTACAGATATAAACGGAATCGGCTTTGTAAACCGGCGTCTCCAATACATCCGCTTCTTTACGGGCTTTTGTCGGGAATACTTTTTCTAAAGTATGGCTCCATGCCTTTAAGGCTTCCTCAAGCGAAATTTCTACATTACCGATCGTGAATCTGCCATTGTCACGAACCGTTCCCACCAGATCGTATGCAAGATCGATCTCATGAATCCTGTCAGCATCCACTTCCACCAAAAGATCGCCGATTGCTCCTGTGAACAAATCCTTTACTTCCAGTTCATCTGCAAAGGTAACGCCCAATTTGTTACCAAATGCCATCTTGGCAGCTGCAGCCGCAATACCATAAGAATCCAGCGCATAAGCCGATACGATAACCTTATCTTTCATCAATGCTGCAATGCCATCATACAAAGCCATGACTCTTTCATAAACCGGAATATCGTAATCGTCTTTGTCAATGGCAAAACGAACCAGTTTGTTGCCGTCCTTTTTCAGTTCCGGTGTCACAACATCCGTTGTTTTGGCTACATCCACTGCAAATGACACAAGTGTCGGCGGAACGTCGATATCATTAAATGTTCCGGACATACTGTCCTTTCCGCCGATACTGGGAAGTCCATAACCAAGCTGTGCATCAAAGGCACCCAGTAATGCAGCAAAAGGCTGTCCCCAACGGGAAGCGTCCTCTGTCATACGTTTAAAGTATTCCTGGAATGTGAAGCGGATCTTCTTATAATCACCACCGGCTGCCACGATCTTTGCCATGGACTGTGTTACGGCATAGATGGCACCGTGATAAGGGCTCCAGGAAGAAACATAAGGATCAAATCCATAACTCATCATGGTCACGGTATCCGTCTTACCTTTTAAGACCGGAAGTTTCGCTACCATGGACTGTGTTTCTGTTAACTGATATTTTCCGCCATAAGGCATCAGTACGCTGGCTGCTCCGATGGAAGAATCGAACATTTCCACCAGTCCCTTCTGGGAACATACATTCAGATCACCCAGCATGGAAAGAAGGGCTTCTTTGACATCTTCTTTTTCCACCGCTTCTTTTACCTCAGGTACTGCGATCGTGTCCAGACATACTGCTTTTTCATCCGGCAACGCAACCGTTACATCCGTTTCCTGATGCGCTCCGTTGGTATCGAGGAAAGCACGGCTTAAATTCACGATCTCTTTGCCCCTCCATGTTAACACAAGGCGAGGACTTTCTGTTACAACGGCAACACGGGTTGCCTCTAAGTTTTCTTCTTCTGCATACTGCATAAATTCGGCAACATCGGAAGGATCCACAACCACTGCCATACGTTCCTGGGATTCGGAAATCGCAAGTTCCGTACCATCCAGTCCGGCATATTTTTTAGGAACCTTATCCAGATCTACGGTAAGACCGTCTGCAAGTTCGCCAATGGCAACGGACACACCGCCCGCACCAAAGTCATTGCATTTCTTGATCAGTCTGCTCACTTCTTCTCTGCGGAATAATCTCTGGATCTTACGTTCCGTAGGTGCATTTCCCTTTTGTACTTCTGCGCCACAGGTCTCGATACTACTTTCGGTATGTACCTTGGAAGAACCGGTTGCACCGCCGCAGCCGTCACGGCCGGTCTGACCGCCGAGTAAAATGATGATATCACCCGGATCGGAATTTTCACGTTTTACGCAGCGTCTTGGTGCCGCTCCCATAACCGCACCGATCTCCATTCTCTTTGCCACATAATTGGGATGGTAGATCTCTTTTACATAACCGGTTGCAAGACCGATCTGGTTACCATAGGAAGAATAACCGCTTGCCGCTCCGCGCACCAGTTTTTTCTGGGATAATTTTCCTTTTAAAGTTGCGCTGACAGGTACGGTAGGATCTGCTGCACCTGTAACACGCATTGCCTGATATACATACCCTCTTCCGGATAACGGATCGCGGATTGCACCGCCAAGGCATGTTGCTGCTCCACCAAACGGTTCAATCTCCGTTGGATGGTTATGTGTCTCATTTTTAAAGAAAACAAGCCATTCTTCGGTCACCGGTCCATTGCCATAGTCCATTTCCACCGGTACCACAACCGAACAGGCATTGATCTCATCGGATACTTCCATGTCATCCAGTTTGCCGTCTTCACGCAGTTTGCGCATTGCCATAAGAGCAAGATCCATCAGACATACAAATTTGTCCTTTCTGCCCTTAAAAATCTCTTCTCTCGTATCCAGATAACTCTGGTAACTCGTTTCGATCGGTGCTCTGTAATAGCCATCCTCAAACGTAATGTTTTTCAATTCCGTTGAGAAAGTGGTATGGCGGCAGTGATCGGACCAGTAAGTATCCAGCACACGGATCTCCGTCATGGACGGATCCCTGTTTTCTTCTTTTGCAAAATAATTCTGAATATGTAAAAAGTCCTTAAATGTCATGGCAAGACCAAGGGAATCATATAATTTTCTGAATTCCTCTTCTTCCATGCTGCGGAAGCCGTCAAAAATAATAACATCTTCCGGTTCATCATACTGTGTAACCAGCGTCTGTGGTTTTTCCATACCGGTCTCTCTCGAATCCACCGGATTGATGCAGTATGCCTTGATCTTATCCAGTTCGTCATCCGAAATACCGCCTTCGATCACATAAGTAACAGCGGTTTTGATGATCGGATTTTCTTCTTCATTTAAAAAGCGTACACACTGAACAGCTGAATCTGCTCTCTGATCAAACTGTCCCGGCAAAAATTCCACGCTGAAGGTACGATCCCCTTCGTTTAACGGAAACTGCTCCAAATACAAAATATCAACCGGCGGCTCTGAAAAAACTGTCGTGCAAGCCGTCTTGAAAGTCTCATCCGAAATATTCTCCACATCATAACGGATCAGTTCTCTCACTTTGCTGACACCGGCAATGCTTAAATAACTGGCGATGTCCTCTAACAGTTCTTTGCCCTTTACCGCATAATCCTCTTTCTTTTCCACGTAGATACGCTTAACGTTTCCCATATTTTCCTTGTTGTCCTCGTTTCTTATTATTGTGCTTCACACAAAATGTGCCAATTTCTGACTTTCACTTCAATTATACAAGAAACCATCTATTTTGCAAGAATTTTTGAACCTGCTCTTTTTATACAGTTTGTTTTCCGAACATCCTGAGATATTCCTGTGCCTTCTGTAAGGAAATGCTGAGTTTATTTTGTAATCTCTCTAAAATGTCATTCTCAGAAAGTCCAAATTCCAATCCGGTCTCTACAATTTCTTCTGCTCTTCCTTCTGCTCTTCCTTCTGCTCTTCCTTCTGTTCTTGTTTCTTCAAATACGGTACACATATCAACATCTCCTTTCCTGTCTAATGCATTGTAATCAATCTTACAATTTACAGCACCTGCTACTGTCATTATAACGGTTTTTTCAACCTCATGTTCTCTAGCATAGTTTATAGCTTTTTCCCTTGTTTCATTCGGGGATTTGCTCTTGTCCAACAAAATCTCCAGAAGGTTAAAGAAATCTACATTATTCATATTATGCAATATCAGATTATTCTTCCTTGCTTCAATCAGCAACATCTTGTAATCATTTACATATTTTGTCATTTTCTCCGGAATATGTAACATCTCATGCAAAGATACTGCTCCATCCCAGGACTTCTCACCATTGTATCAACGTCTTCCAATTCCTCAGGTTTAATCACCTGCTTTCCTTCAAAAAGAACCGCATTAAACAGGTCTGCAAACTGTTCATTATTATTCCAGTAGTTCTTTAATACCGTGTCTGGCTTTAAGTCTTTGATTTTCTTTGCCATCCTGTAAATTTCCTTTCTTTTAGTATACTATTAAATCCATCTACGATTCAAGGCTGTTTTCCGTGATTTAATACTTCTCTTGGAAATTGACGATGTTTTTCTAACGGATGATTAATAGTAAAAATGTTTGAAAATAGCCGGCGATATACCGATCATGATTATCTTTCGTAAGGCTTATAGAAGCGATCTATTTGAATGCACTTATAATAGCATAAAAAAGAGTTTCGCTTGCGAAACTCTAGCGTGCGCATCCTCACGGAGTGTTTTTTTTGCAATAGGTAATTTCAAAGAAATTTCCTATTGCACAAGAGATATAGGTTTCTAACCTATTCTTCCTCGATCACAATCCGCTGCATCATATATAAGAATTCGTTGTCGATTTTTTTCTCCGTGATGCCCAGGGTACAGGCAAGGAGTTTCATGCCGTCGATGGCAAGCATTATGTTTTCTGCCTCGTATGCCGCATCCAGACAGGCAAATTCACCACTTTCCATGCCGCGCTCAAGGATCTTTTGCAGTACCAGAAGTGCTTTTTTGCGCTCTTTTTTCAAAGGAGAAGCCTTGCTCTTTTCTAAGCCCGCCTTCTGACCATCCGGATCCTGTTTTAATGCAAATGCATACTCATATTTAGCCGTCATCAGGCTGTCCTTTTTTAATAGAAGTTCTTTTTTCTGTAGTTTTAAAAACCACAAAAGCATCTTAACATTGGTTGCTTCCTGCAACTGCTCCTGCGCAATCTCCGTATCCGTTTTCTTTTCTTCCTCTTCCAAAACGGCAAGAAACAACTCTTCTACGGAAGCAAAGTACAGATAAAGTCCGCCGCGGCTGAAACTTCCGGCATCCACGATATCCTTCATTGTTACCTTGCGATAGCCTTTTGCAGCAAATACTTTGCAGGCAGTCTCTATGATCAGGGCTCTCTTTTTGTCCGTTTTTACACTCATCCTATACTGCTCCTTATCTCTATTTTGCGTTCTCCCAGAAATGGATCAGATCATATGCTTTGGTAATCGCAGCCAGATATACGCCGTTGCGCACGCCTTCTCCCCATACTCTTCCCTTGGTACGTCCGCTCATAATATATTTGGATAAAATATCTCCGATCACATCCAGCTGACGGATGGAACAGTTCTCGATTACCTTCAATTCATCCGTAGCATTCTTAATCCCAAAACGGGTATAGGTGTAGCGGTAATTGCGATTCATATAAACCGTATTCTCCACATCCTTTACAAACTGCATCAGTGTGGCATCGTATACCGGAAAGGCCACGGAATGCTCGGCAAGTCCATCCTGATCATAATTGCTGCTTACCATGCGTCCGTTCATTTTTTCCAGATAAACGATATAATCCAGTAATTTGATCGTATCCGGACGATACTGTTCGATCACCTGTGCCGGTGTTAATTGTTCTGTCCCCATATTCACTCTCCCGATTTTGCAATAATTAGTCCTTCTGCTCTATAATAGTGCAAACTTTTAAATAATTTTACCATATTTCCCAAAAAAGTACAGTATTCTTGGATAAAATGTGTTAAAATAAACAATACGCCACAGCGCGTATTCTATTTGGGTAAAGGAAGAAATCACATGGAAAATTTCAGCGCAAAACAAGCCGTTATTTTGGAAAATACGGACAACACGATCTTTTATATCATCGCATCCGGCAGTGTAACAGCCGGTGTGAGTGGTCATGACATTCTGTTAAAAAAGGGAGACGTCGTCGGGATCTTTGACATCACTTCCCCCATACATACCTGCTCCTACACGGCAGCAGAGGATTGCAGTCTGATTCCCTACCCCTTTAACGGCACGGAATCCCTGATTGCTTTGTTAAACAATAATACGGACCTTAGAAAGTTATTTATTCTTTCTTTTTGCCGTAATATTTCCTTCCTGATAAAGGAAACACAGAATGCCCATGAGGAATGCAAAAAGATCTATGACTATATTTTGCAATTAAGCGCCGAATACCACAGCATGTGCTTAACCATCGGGCTTTCCTCCAAAACACTTCCTTCCATGGAAGAATTACAGCCCTTAGAGCCGGAGGATACGCCCCAGTTTTTCATGGATGATTACTATGCCTTTATGCGCAAGATGATTTCCGAACTGAATTCCCCCGTTCCCTCCCATTTCGTATACGGATTTTTGGCAAAGGGACAGGAAGATGTGGAACGGATTCTTACCTTATCCGAGAAACTGACACAGACTCAGAAAAATTATTCCTATGCCCTGCTCAACGAAGATTTTCTGGATCTTTTCGATCTCTACTGCGACCTGTTCTTCCGTGCAAGGGGCAACGGAGCCAATGCCGATGACGTTGACGCTTCCATCCGCTCCATAATCGAAAAGATGCAGGGGATGGATCAGATTGACAAGATGCTTTTAGTAAAGCGTGTCAGCCGTTTCCAGACCAAGGCGGCAACGGTAAGGGAAAAGACGGAATTATCCAAAGAAGAAGAAACCGTACATGCAGAATTAAACGGTTCTCTTAACTTTATCTTAGATTATGCCAAAATGGATCCGGAAGTTTCTTCCGAATTCCAGAAATATTTAGAGCAGTTCAGACAACTGCCCGACAAAAATGCAACCGACCGCAGCGTGGACATTGTGCGCAAGAATATGACCAGGTATTACTATATGGTTTACCGCGAAGTTCTGTTAAAAGCACTTCACTCCGCACAGATTCCCGTCATCATCAAAATGTTCCTCAATTTTGGTTATGTGGATCCCAATCTCTGCGGTTATGAAAATGCGGTTTCCCTCTATCATTTTGCGGATACCTTCCATGGTCTTCGAGATGAGGGCATCTACACGACGTTAGAATGGTTTCAGGAGATTTTCCACGGCAACAAACAGCCCAGCCGTGATGAATTCGAGCAGGATTACACTGCCTATGTCCGTTCCCTAAAACGTGAAAAAAAGATCGACAACCAGCAGGAAGCCGATATGTTAAAGGATACCGAAGCAAAGGTTATCTACGAACTGGACAATATGTTCCCACAGGTAAACAAAGTAACCTTCGGGCGTGTATTAACCTTCTGCCCCATCCTTTTAGAAGAAAATATGTTAAAACCTTTTGATGAACTGGTTATGACACCCCAGAAGATCATCGCTATATTTAACAAGATCAACAGCATTGATTATTCTGCATTCTATCACGAGGTACTCTATGAAGATATGAAAGTCAATCTCAAAGAGACCATCCGGGTGGATGTCAGACCGGACGTAATCCTTACACCGAACGCCGGTGTCAAAGGCATTCTCTGGCAGGAATGTGAGGGTATGTACCGAACGACCCCCGGGCGTATGGTTATTTCCTCCCTCCATATGGAAAATGCGGAAAAAACCTTCCTTAGGATGACGGGCGAATTCCGTTGGGAGATGTGTAAACGTACCATGGGAGCACGTTGGAACGATTTTGCTTCCCATTCCTTAACCAGTGACTACTGCAGTTATGCGCAGTTCTTCTCCAAGAACCGGGATCTTTCCTACGATGCCAAGGAGAAATTAAAAGAAACCCTGAAGCGTTGCAAAAACAATTATCGGGAAATGTTCGTCCAGGATTACGTTACCTTTGTATTAAATGAATCCACCGGATCCAGCCGTTTAAACAAAGTCAGCCGTGGCATCCTCTTCCTCTACTGTCCGTTCCGGGATGAGATCTGTAAGAAGCTGGAAGGAAACGGGGCATTTCAGGATTGCCTGCACAAACACCATATTCAGAAAGGGCAGATTCTCCATCGTCTGAATCAGGTATTGTTAAAATACAAAAATTCCGGCGTTCCGGTTCCGGATGAGATTGCCTGTCAGATGGATCTGATGAACCGGTAAGTTGTTTGTCATGCTATCCGGAAAGGTTTGATGGAATACATGGATTTTTTCAGATTATTTTTCAAAAAATTTTTACGCTATATATTAAAGCCGCTTTCCTTTCTGCCTGCGCTATTTATGATGTACATCATCTTTTCGTTTTCTTCGCAGACAGGAAGCGAATCCGGCTCTTTAAGTTATCAGGCAAGCAAATTACTGGTTCTTGCCTATAACAAACTGTTTTTCAAAGGCTATAGCAACTATACCCTGAATGAACTGATTGTTCTCATTCATCCTTACGTGCGCAAACTGGCACATGTAACCGAATACTTTTTACTTGCTGCCAGCATTGCCCTTCCCCTGTATGTGTACCGTATCCGGGGATTTTTGCTTACCATTATAGCAGGTGTATTCTGCGTAGCGTTTGCCTGTCTGGATGAATACCATCAGTCCTTCGTTTCCGGCCGCGTGGGATCCTCACGGGACGTTTTTATTGACAGCATCGGCATCCTTGCCGGCATCATCTTAGTCAGGATCTGCGGCTATATCGGAAGAAAGACCCTCTTTTCGGGCCTGTCGCTTAATAAACAACGTAAAGAAAGGTAAGCCTGCATGGATACTATACAGACTATCACACACAGAACTTTTTTAGCCGGTTTAAACACCGGCTCATCTTCTGCCGAATTTGACCATTCCATGGACGAATTAAAAGAACTGGCAAAAGCACTGGATCTGGAAGTTGTGGGGATCTATACCCAGAATCTGCCCAATCCTGTCGCCGCCACTTATATCGGCAGCGGTAAGATAGAAGAAATCCGGGAAGGAATCGCCACTTGGGAAATCGATACCATCGTATTTGATGAGGCCCTTTCTCCCATTCAATTACGCAATCTGGCGGATGCCCTCGGCATCACGATACTTGACCGTACTTCCCTCATTTTGCGCATTTTCAAACAGCGTGCACGCACCAAGGAAGCCATGCTTCAGGTAGAATTGGCGGATCTTCAATATAAACTCCCGCGTCTTGCCGGTCTGCATACTTCTCTTTCCCGTCAGGGTGGCGGAAGCGGCAGCATGAGCAACAAAGGTGCCGGTGAGACCCAGATGGAGCTCGACAGGCGTCATATCGAGCAAAGGATCAGTGAGTTAAAACGTTCTCTGGATGCAGTCGCAAAAGAACGGGAAGTGACGAGAAGTGGCCGCACCCGGTCCGGTATTCCCCGCGTTGCCCTTGTAGGATACACAAACGCCGGCAAATCCACCATCCTGAACTGGATGATTGATTCTTTCTCCGACCAGTCCGAAAAAAAGGTATTGGAAAAAGATATGCTCTTTGCCACTCTCGACACCACAATCCGAAAGATTGCACCGGGCAATGGCAATCCTCCCTTTTTGCTTTCCGACACGGTAGGGTTTATCAGCAAACTGCCGCATTCCCTGATCAAGGCTTTCCACTCTACTTTGGAAGAAGCCTCTTATGCAGATGTTATTTTACAGATTATTGATGCTTCGGACGAACATCACGAAGATCATGTCAAGGTAACCACGGACACCCTGCGTGGACTGGGAGCCTCAGACATCCCCTGCCTCTATATATACAATAAGGCGGAAAAGATCATGCCGCCGGAGAAATTACCCATGGTCACTAATGATAAGATCTATCTTTCGGCAAAAGAACACATTGGCATGGACGGTCTGTTACAGATGATTTATCAAAAAATCTTTGAAAATCAGAAAACATGTGACTTTTTACTGCCTCTGTCAAGAGGAGATATCCTCAATACCCTTTTTCAAAATGCTGTCGTTTTAGAATATGAGTACCGCGAAAACGGCATATTCTGCTCCTGTATCTGTTCCGAAAAAGAAAAAAATCGCTTTGAGCAATATATTGTTACAAACGCGCAAGATAGTTATAGTTAATTCCACAAAACCCGTATATAATCATAATCAGTTCAGCGAGAGTTGAACTTGCTAATTAGCAATTCCGGAAGAATTCCCCTTTTACACAAACAGAAACGATGAAGGTTCCCCTTTCATCGTTTTTGTTTTTTGTGCAATAGGAAATTCCTTTGAAATTACCTATTGCACAAAAAACACTC
>CAYLSH010000068.1:0-10520 GCA_964386235.1 uncultured Lachnospiraceae bacterium
TTATATCCAAACAAGCTGATAAGATTAAGAACTTAGCACAGACGATTGCCAGAATGGAAAAGAGAATTCGAGAATTGGAAGAAAAGGACAAAACATATGGATATCATTAAGGGAAAAAATGTTACAATAAAAGATGGATGTAAGATTGCGGATCATGTGATTTTAGAGGATGATGTTTTTATTGATTATAATTGCATTATTCGCGAAAATGTTACAATAAAAAGTGGGACTTATGTTGGACCGAATTGTATTTTGGGGGAATATACCGCAGATTTTTATAAAGACAGGCAGGCAAATAATAAGCCTTTAGTGATTGGAAGAGAGTCGATTATTCGAAGTGCAAGTATCATTTATTCAGATAGTGAGATTGGAGATTTTTTTCAAACAGGTCATAGAGTCACGATAAGGGAGAAATCGAAGATAGGGCATCACGTAAGTGTAGGCACATTATCTGATATTCAGGGGGATTGTGTGCTTGGAAATTATGTACGATTACATAGTAATGTACATGTAGGGATGAAATCAAGAATAGAGGATTTTGTGTGGGTATATCCATATGTGGTATTGACAAATGATCCAACTCCGCCTTCAGAGGTATTAGAAGGAGTTATTATAAAAAAGTATGCTATTATTGCTACGGGAAGTGTATTATTGCCAGGAATAACTGTAGAAAGCGATTCTTTAGTAGCAGCAGGAGCGGTTGTAACGAAAGATGTCAAAACCGGAGAAGTGGTGGGTGGTAATCCGGCAAAAGTAATCTCCAGTTTGTCGAAGATAAAGAATCGTGAAACGAATGAAGCGGTTTATCCATGGAGATATACTTTTGACAGAGGCATGCCTTGGGAAGGAATGGGTTATGAGGAGTGGAATATGTCTGATACGGATGATTTGAGCAATTGAGAATGGAAAAGGGGCGGCAATGAAGGTACTTTTACTTGGAGAATTTAGTGGCTATTTTAAATATTTAAAAATGGGTTTACAGGATAATGGAGTAGAAGTTGATTGGTATGCCAGCGGAGATTCCTTCAAAAAAATAAACGGCATGAATGGGGACATTATCGGTAATACAGGTGTAAAAATATGGGATAAGATATTATTCCCCCTATTTCTTGTCAGTCGTTTGAAAGGTTATGATGTTGTGCAACTGGTAAATCCGTGGATATTTAGTCCATGGATTAACGCCTACCTTATAAAAAAGTTAAAACGAAATAATAAATTGCTTTGTGTATCTGCAGTCGGTACAGACTATCATGTATATAAATACCAGAAACAAGAGCAGAGAAAGTACGATTATTATTTATTAGATGAATGTAAAGACTATGATGTATACTATGCGAAGAGATCCAGGTATATACGTGATCATGAAAAAGTGATAAAATATTGTGATGCAATCATTCCGGGAAGTTATGAATATGCATTAGCATATCAGGATAACAAAAAGACGATGCCGATCATACACTATCCGATTGATCTGACCGGTGTCAGGTATAAAAGAAATGTTGTGAATGGGAAGATTGTTTTTTTTCATGGCTTGAGTCGAGAAACTTTTAAAGGAACGAAGTATATTCGAGAAGCTATGGAAATATTGAAAAAAAAATATCCAGACGATGTTGAGATCATCATAGATGGAAGGATGCCATTTGATAAATATTTGGAAGTAATGGATAAAGCGAATGTTGTTTTGGATCAGTGTCGTTCATATGGAGTTGGTATAAATGCGCTGATCGCCATGGCACAGGGAAAAGTGGTATTGAGTGGTGCAGAACAGGGAGGAGTAGAGGATTATGAAAATTGCCCTGTGTTTAATATCACGCCGGATAGCAAACAAATCTTTTCCGTATTGGAGCGGATTGTGCTGCAAAAAGAAAAAATAGCACTTTGGGGAGAACAATCGCGAGGGTATGTTGAAAAGTATCATGACAGAAAGAAACAGGCAGCAGAGTATTTAAAAGTATGGGAAGATTTGAAGCAGTAGAAACAAGAAGACTTCGTGAAAGGAAAGGCTAGAGAATTAGTCAGTGGGAGAAATGCAGATAGTAAAGTATGTTTTTCAACAACATGGGGATGAACGTGGCAGTTTAGTGGCATTAGAGGAATTTAAAGACATCCCATTTGAAATAAAAAGGGTATATTACATGTACGACACAGCAGAAGGTGTACATAGAGGGTTTCATGCCCATAAAAATCTGGAACAGATCTTGGTGTGTATTCATGGCAGTTGCAAGATAAAATTAGATAATGGATATGAACAGAAGGTAGTGTCGTTAGAGAAACCATACGAGGGACTTCATGTTAAGAGTAATATGTGGAGAGAAATGTATGATTTTTCAGAAGATGCAGTTTTGATGGTGTTGGCATCCGAGTATTATGATGAAAAAGATTATATACGGGATTACGAGACTTTTTTAAGATCAGTCAAAGGAAATCAGGAATAGATGAAGAAGATAGAGTATTTAGATTTGAAAAGAATACATGAGCCGATGCGTAAAGAGATTGACCTGGCAGTAGCGAATGTATTGGATGACAGTTGGTATATACAAGGAAAATATTGCACAGAATTTGAGAGAGCATTTGCCGAATATTGCGGTACGAAATATTGTGTGGGTGTAGGGAACGGATTGGATGCGATCCGTCTCATATTGGAAGGATATGGGATTGGAGCAGGAGATGAGGTGATCGTACCGGCGCATACATTCATCGCAACTGCACTGGCAGTGAGTTATGTGGGTGCAATACCTGTGTTTGCAGATGTAGACAGTCGGACGTGTAACTTAGATCCAACGCAGATCCCTAAAAAAATCACTTCCAAGACGAAGGCGATCATTGCGGTTCATTTGTATGGGCGGATGGCTGATGTCAGGGAGATCAAGAAAATTGCAGATGAGCATAACATAAAACTGATAGAAGATGCAGCACAGGCACATGGAGCAGGAAAAGACGGACAAAAAGTAGGAAATCTTGCAGATGCGGCAGCGTTCAGTTTTTATCCGGGGAAAAATTTAGGTGCTCTGGGAGATGGAGGTGCTGTAACAACAAACGATCCGGAACTTGCGGATAGGATAAGGGCACTTGGATGCTATGGCTCTCATGTCAAGTATGAGCATATTTATAAGGGGTATAATTCTAGGCTGGATGAAATGCAAGCAGCAATTATGTTGAAGAAGTTAAACTATTTAGATGAATGGAACAAGGAACGACAAAGAATTGCATTCCGATATTGCTCAGAAATTAAAAACGAAAACGTAAAACTTCCGGAGTACAATGAAGTGTGTCCGGAAGAAAATGTCTGGCATGTTTTTCCGGTTTTAGTAGAAAATAGGAAAAAATTTATTCAATATATGGAAGATAGTAATATTGGACACAATGTCCACTATCCGAAACCGATTATGGATCAGGGGGCATATCTGGATATGGGAATTTCCTCCGAGGAATATCCGATCACAAAAAGGATATGTGCACAGGAAGTCAGTATTCCATTATACCCTGGTTTACAGGAGGAAGAAGTTCAGTATATCATTGATGTGATCAATCGATATAGTTAGGAAAAAATATGAGTAGTGTAAAAAAGGCTTTTTCGGTATTTAACAGAAAACAAAAATGGAAATTGGTATGGATGGTTGTTATTATCCTGATAGGTTCTTTGGCGGAATTGCTTGGTGTAACTGCAATATTACCGTTTATTAATGTTGCATTGAATCCGGATTCTATATTTGAAAACGGTATCATGTCAACTGTGTATGAAGCGCTTGACTTACATTCGACAAATGAATTTCTACTCCTTTTGGGCGTGCTCTTGATCATCATTTATATAGTAAAAAACCTATATGTTATCTATATGAATAATCATATGTACAAATTTTCATATCGATGTCAAAAGGAACTGGCAAGCCGACTTTTGGTTTCCTATATGAAACAGCCATATAGTTTTTTTTCATCGCATAATAGTGCAGATTTTGTACGAAATCTTAATCATGATACAATTCTTTTTTTTGAAACCGTAATTGCAAGTTTACAACTTTTTGCAGAAGTATTAGTCTGTGGTCTGTTGGGTATGACTTTATTAGTATTAGAACCAACCTTAATAGTGGGAGTTGGGGTGTTACTAGGGTTATTCGTACTTACTGTTTACCGATATCTGAAACAATGTTTAGAGCAAAAGGGAAGAGAGTGCCGTGGGCACAGAGCACAATTAAACAAATGGGTTCTGGAGGCCACGGGTGGAATCAAAGAAACAAAAATTTTAGGAAAAGAGCAGTTTTTTATAGAACAGTATGAAGGAGTTTATGAACTGTTTGCAGAAGATTACAGACGATACAAAATGTATTCTTTTTTGCCGAAACCCCTAATGGAGGCGCTTTGTGTCTGTGCCATGCTGTTAGTTGTTGTGATCAAGATCATAAGTGGTACGGATATGTCTCAGTTTCTACCGGTATTGTCTGTATTTGCCGTGGCAATTTTCAGGATGCTGCCATCTTTTAACAGGATTACGTCTTATGTGAGTCTGATCATGTTTAACCGTTCCAGCGTGGATGCAATTTGTAATGATTTAAGTGAAGTGGAAAATGAAAACGATATATCGTTTGATGATAATGACGCAGGAGAAGTTAGATTCGAGGATAAAATTGAACTTAATGCTATATCATTTCGTTATCCGGGGGCAGAGGAGAATGTTGTTACAGACATTAGTTTAGTGATACCGAAAGGAAAGTCGGTGGCTTTTATAGGGGCATCCGGAGCAGGGAAAACAACGCTGGCGGATATTGTTCTGGGTGTATTGTCGGCACAGGAGGGAGAAATCTTGGTTGATGGTGCACCGATCAATGCACTATCACGTGCATGGCATAAAAAGGTCGGCTATATACCACAAAGTATATTTTTGATGGATGACTCAATTAGAAACAATATTGCTTTTGGAGAAGAAGTTACCAAGATTAAAGAAGAACAGGTACAGGCAGCATTAGAAGGAGCACAACTCAAAGAATTTATAGATTCTTTGCCGGAAGGACTGGATACTGTTATAGGAGAGGGCGGAGTACGCTTATCCGGTGGACAACGACAGCGTATTGGAATAGCCAGAGCGTTGTATTTTAATCCGGAAATTTTGGTTTTGGATGAGGCCACTTCCGCGTTGGATAATGATACAGAGAAAGCGGTTATGGATGCGATTGATAAGTTGGCAGGGACCAAAACGCTGGTGATCATAGCGCATCGTTTATCAACGATCAAAAATTGCAATATTGTATACGAAATAAAAGACGGGCGAGTAGGGGTAAAAAAGGATGAATAGTATCGATCATCAATATGTGTGTGTACTGGGCTACGGTTGGTCCGGCTCCAGTGCAGTGGTTGATCTGTTAAAAGAATTTGAAGGAAATTGGGATCCGGAAGTAGAATTCCGTATTTTAAAAGATCCGCATGGAGTGATGGATTTGGAGCATACACTGGTGGACCAGTGGGATGCACTCAATGTAGATATCGCATTGAAAGATTTTTTGGATTTTGCATCGTTTATGAATGAAAATGAAGGAAAATTTAAACGAGGACTTAGTTATGCTAAATCCTTCAATGGAAAATTCATGGATAAAACGGTAGAATTTGTAAATGATATAGTTAATTATGAATTCAAGGGATTTTGGTGGATATTTCATTATAGAGAAAACTATATTAAATGGTTGATTAAAAAGATCATTAACAAATTTATTCGTCAAAAATATGAGAAAATGATGTTCTTTTCCGATTTAACAAGGGAGGAGTTTTATCAGGCAGTAAGAAAATATGTGAACAGTCTGATAGAAGTTGTTTCCTCAGATCAAAAATACCGCAATATTGTACTGGATCAAGCTGTACCGGTGCAACATGCAGGCAAGGCATTCGATTATTTAGATAACGCAAAAGTTATTATTGTTGATCGGGATCCCAGAGACATCTATTGTGACCTTGTGGAGTTGGAAAAATTAGTAGGTCGTGATATTGCCCAGACGCACGATGTTTCTAAATATGTAAAATGGCATAAGAAGTATCGGGAGAATGATCATATTCAAGATGACCGGATTTTAAGGATCCGGTTTGAAGATTTGGTTTTGCATTATGAAGATACCGTAAAACAGATCATTGATTTTATCGGGGACGTTGAAATGAAGCATATTACTCCATTAAAGCACTTTGATCCGGCTGTTTCCAAGAAGAACATAGGGAAATATAAGAATTTTCCATATCAGGATGAAATACGCATTTTAGAAGAGGAGTTGCGGGAATATCTCTATCCCTTGGATGAATAGGAGGCAGTAAGAATGACAGAATCGAAAGAAAAAACAGTATATATGGGATTTTCCACTGATATGGTGCATAGCGGTCACATTGCTATTATCCAAAAGGCTGCAAAATTAGGGAAAGTGATCGTGGGGATATTGTCTGATGAAGCCGTTGCCAGTTACAAAAGATATCCTTTGTTGCCGTATGCTGAGCGTAAAACGCTGTTTGAGAACATTAAAGGTGTTGACAGAGTTGTAGAGCAGACGGAATTGAGTTATCGTAAGAATCTGGAAAGTTTGAGACCGGATTATGTGGTGCATGGAGATGACTGGAAAGAAGGATTTCAAAAGCCGGTTCGTGACGAAGTGATAGAGGTGTTAGAAAGTTATGGCGGACAGTTAGTAGAGTATCCATATACAGAGGATGATAAATTTAAGGAATTAGAAAAACGCGCAAGAGCAGAGTTGTCCCTGCCGGATATGCGAAGAGCCAGACTTAGAAAAATGATAGCCATGAAGGGCTTAGTGACTGCGATAGAGACGCACAGTGGTGTGACCGGTTTGCTTGCAGAAAAAACAACGGTTTATCAGGATGGTAAAGCGATACAGTTTGATGCTATGTGGGTATCCAGTTTGTGTGATTCAACGGCAAAAGGCAAGCCGGACATTGAACTTGTAGATATGACGTCACGGTTTCGGACGATTGATGATATTATGGAGGTTACTACAAAACCGATCATATTTGATGGGGATACAGGCGGACAGACGGAACATTTCGTTTATACGGTAAAGACATTAGAGCGCATGGGCGTATCCATGGTGATCATTGAAGATAAGACGGGACTCAAGAAGAACTCGTTATTTGGTACGGAAGTGGAGCAGACACAGGATTCCGTTGAAAATTTCTGTGCAAAGATTTCTGCCGGAAAGAAGGCTCAAAAGACAAAAGATTTTATGATCGTGGCAAGGATTGAAAGCCTTATTTTGGAACGTGGTATGGAAGATGCACTGACACGTGCAAGAGCGTTTGTAGGCGCAGGAGCGGATGGAATCATGATCCACAGCAGGAAAAAGGAACCGGATGAGATTTTTGAATTTGTAGAACGTTTCAGAGCAGAAGATCCGGTGACACCGATTGTAGTGGTGCCAACTTCTTTTAATTCTGTAACGGAAGAAGAATTTAAAGCACGGGGGGTAAATGTTGTGATCTATGCGAATCATTTGACACGCAGCGGATTCCCGGCAATGAAACGCACGGCGGAAACGATATTGACACATCACAGGGCAAAAGAAGCGGATGAGATGTGTATGCCGATCAAAGAAATATTAACGTTGATTCCAGAGGATTTGTAATGAAAGCATTGATTTTAAATTCCGGGATGGGTAGTCGGATGGGGGAGGAAACAAAATCCCACCCGAAGTGTATGACGGCTATCCAAAGTGATGAGACAATATTGAGCCGCCAGTTAAAACAATTGGTCCGGCATGGAATAAAAGATGTGATAATCACAACGGGTTATTTTGACAAAGTACTGATCGATTATTGCAGAGGATTAGGACTGCCATTGCAGTATACGTTTGTGAAAAATGAGTGTTATGACAGCACAAATTATATTTATTCTATTTATTGTGCCAGAGAAGAATTGAAAGATACGGATTTGGTCATGATGCATGGGGATCTGGTTTTTGAGGATTCGTGTCTGGAAAGGAGTTTGTCAGCCCAAGATTCCACTATGGTCATAGACAGTGCGCTTCCTTTACCGGAGAAGGATTTTAAGGCGGTTGTAGAGAATAATAAGATCAAGGCAATTGGGATAGATTTTTTTGAAAATGCATATGCAGCTCAGCCATTGTATAAATTAAATGCGGAAATGTGGAAAAAATGGTTGGAAAATATCTGTGTTTTTTGTGAAAGCGGACAAACGGCATGTTATGCTGAAAATGCTTTTAATATGATCTCTGACGAGTGCAAGATTATCCCATTGGATGTAAAAGGACATTTTTGTACTGAGATTGACACGTTGGAAGATTGGAAAGCAGTAAGAAAGTGGTTAGAGGAAAATGACACAGGAAGTAATCAGATGCTCTAGTGATTATACGGATGTTGATCAATATATAGAAAAAAAACAAATCAGGAAGATTTTTCTTGTATGCGGCAATTCAAGTTATGATCTGCCAATAGGAAAGCATTTTCACAATTTGGAAAATACAAAGATAATGGAAATCTGCCGTTTCCAGAATTATCAGCCCAATCCTTTGTACGAATCCATTAAAGAAGGAGTACAGGCATTTCGGACAAGTGATGCGGATTGTATTGTGGCTTTGGGAGGCGGAAGTGCAATGGATGTTGCCAAGTGCATAAAAGCATTTGCGACAATGGATCAGGAGCGAGATTATTTACAGCAGACAATTGCAGGTAATGAGATTCCTTTTATCGCCATTCCTACGACGGCAGGAACCGGAAGCGAGGCGACACATTTTGCCGTCATTTATCGAGATGGAGAAAAGTTATCTATTGCTCACAGCAGTATGATCCCACAGGCAGTTATTTTGGATCCTGATAATCTGAAAACATTACCTTTGTATCAGCGCCGAGTAACCATGATGGATGCATTGTGTCATGCGATCGAATCAATCTGGTCTGTTCACGCAACTGAGAAAAGTGTGGAAAATGCAAAAAAAGCAATCCGTATGATCATGCAGTATAAGGAAGCATATTTGCTGAATGAAGAAATTGGGAATAAGATGTTATTAGAGGCTGCATATTTATCCGGACAGGCGATTAACATCACCAAAACAACAGCAGCACACGCCATGAGTTACCAACTAACCTCCTTGTATCACATTGCACATGGACAGGCGGTGGCGGTCTGTTTGTCTGAGGTTTGGGAACATTTACACCGAAACGGTCAGGATGCAAAAATAAAGAACAGTCTGCAGATGATTGCAGAGGCAATGGCTTGCAGTGATAGCATGGAAGCGATACAATTATTTCGGAGAATGCTAGATGAAAATCATTTGGTGTTGCATAAAAAGATTACGGAAGATATTTTGGAACAGTTGTCATCCACAGTCAATGTTGAACGTTTGAGCAATCATCCGGTGATGTTGGATAAGAGAATGCTGAAGATGTTATATGAACGTGTATTGTTGTAGAAATGAGAGCCAGTCATGAGAGTAGAAGATTTTGTAAAACAGTTAAATGTTGATTTTTATACAGGAGTACCGGATTCCCAATTAAAAGCTTTGTGTGATTACCTTGTAGATCAAAAGGGCATTGGAAAAGATCATATCATCGCAGCAAACGAAGGAAATTGTACAGCGCTTGCGGCCGGTTATCATTTAGCAACCGGAAAGATTCCGGCTGTTTATTTGCAAAATAGTGGAATTGGTAATATTATAAATCCAGTCGCCTCTTTATTAAATGATAGAGTATATGCGATTCCCTGCATTTTTATTGTGGGTTGGAGAGGGGAACCGGGTGTGAAGGATGAACCTCAGCATGTTTTTCAGGGAGAAATAACTGTGTCGTTACTCGAAACTATGGATATTGCGACCTTTGTGATAGATAAAGAAACCAATGCAGAAGAATTATCTGTAAAAATGGAAGAATTCTCGACCATATTGCATAGCGGGAAAAGTGTTGCCTTCGTTGTTAAAAAAGGAGCACTGACCTATGAGAGGGAAGTAAAATATATAAATTCCTATTCTTTAAAAAGAGAGCAGATCATAGAAAAAATCGTGGATTTTTCTGCAGATGATATCATTGTATCAACAACCGGAAAAGCCAGCAGAGAATTATTTGAGATCCGTGAAAAAAATGGGCAGGATCATGCACATGATTTTCTCACAGTCGGCTCCATGGGGCACAGCAGTTCCATTGCTTTAGAAATTGCACTTAGCAAGCCGGATAGGAAAGTTTGGTGTATCGATGGGGATGGCGCCGCTTTGATGCACATGGGCGCAATGGCGGTCATAGGCACAAATAAACCACAAAATCTGATTCATGTCGTGATAAACAATGAAGCGCATGAAACGGTTGGAGGTATGCCTACTGTGGCAGGAAATATCGATCTTGTACAGATTGCGTTAGGATGCGGCTATTGTGAAGTTTATCGGGTGACAAACGAGGAAGACTTGATAAGTGTGTTGCCAAAAGCGGTATCCAATAATAAACTGACATTTATAGAAGTGAAATGCGGAATCGGGGCAAGGGAAGATTTAGGAAGACCCACAGTGTCGGCAAGAGAGAATAAAGAGAAGTTTATG
>CAYLSH010000069.1:0-10489 GCA_964386235.1 uncultured Lachnospiraceae bacterium
CTATGAATCTGATGGAAAAAATCCTGAATTATTGCTTTATAAGAAGAGATAACTTATGGTTTGTCTGATTCGAAAACAATAGATATGTACCATGTAGTCTGATAGAAGTATTGATCAATCATTACTGACTTATCCGAATGAGTATTCCGTTCAGATTAGATTAAGTTCTAATCTGAGCGGATTTTTTTAATTCAGGAAGAAGGAGGATGCCTATGGCAGAAAAAAGTGTTCACAATGCTCATACGGAGGCAATCCCTTGCCGGTGATCTCGATATAATCCGCCTTTGTCATACCGTACAAGTAGTAATCGCAATAGGTATTTACCATCTTTCCCTCACGAATAAGCCCTTCCCGCTGGAAGCCTGCTTTTTCCATGGTTTTGTATGATGCAATATTCTGCGTGTGAACATCAGACCATAGACGTTGCAATTCCGTTTCCTCAAAACAGAAGATAACGACTCTCGTCAACGCTTCTGTCATAAGACGATTGCCCCAATACTGATAAATAGAAGTTCGACCTGTATGGTGTTTTCTATTTCTATGCGCTTTTTGTTTAACTGTACAAGAAGTGATTGTTCGTCCATTGTCAGAGCAAGTGCAATTCCCGAAATATTCAATCCGCTATCTCGTAAAAACAGGATTTTGTTCAGACGAGGAATCTGTTTTACAGAGTACAATCGGTGTCCTGTCCACTTGTCTACCTCGGCCGGTGTTAATAGTCCGACTTCGTCATAATATCGAAGCATACGAATGGATACCTGCGTCTACTTTGGAAAGTTACTTGCATTTTACTTCAATTGGGGGTAAAATGAAAGGGTTACATTATACATAATAGGAAACCGGATAATGGGTATCCGGTAAAATACAAAGTGAGGGTACAAAATGAAAACAAAACAAAACAAATGGATATGCGCGGCTATTCCGGCATTACTGCTTCATTGTAGTATTGGTACTGTTTATTGCTGGTCAATCTTTAGTCAGGAAATCGCAGATTATATCGGATTTTCTAAGAGCGCAACAGAATGGGCATTCAGCTTTGCAATCTTCTTCCTTGGTATGTCAGCAGCGTTCCTTGGAAATATTGTAGAAAAGGATATACATAAATCCTCTTTGATTGCTACTATCTGCTTTGCAGCAGGTATGGCAGGAACAGGATTCTTCATTTATTATGGCGGGCAGAATAAAGGAAATGTGCTTGCATTAATTGGTATTTATATTTGTTATGGATTTATCATGGGTGTTGGTCTTGGAACAGGTTACTTATCTCCTGTTAAGACGTTAATGCTCTGGTTCGAGGATAGAAAAGGTCTTGCAACAGGTCTTGCCGTAGCAGGATTTGGTGCTGCAAAAGCTATCGCGAGTCCTATTATGCAGGCATTACTTGATAACTTAGGTGAAGGCGGAATCTATAAGATGTTCTGGATTCTTGCAGTTGTTTATTTTGTTATGATGTTTGTTGGTCATCTACTTCTGAAGAAACCGGAAGGATGGCATGAACCACAGACGAAAGAAAAAGGACAGAGCATGATAGCCGTTATTAAATCAAAGCCGGTTGCTACATACATTGGTATTTGGTTAATGTTCTACCTTAATATTACTTGTGGTCTTGCATTAATCTCACAGGAAAAAGCAATCGTAAAATGTATCGGACTTGCATCTGTAGTAGGTATCATTTCAACAGTATCTGCTATCTTTAATGCAGGTGGACGTTTGGGATTCTCAGCATGGGCTGATACAATGAAAGACAGAAATACAATTTACAAATTAATTTTCATCTTGTCTATCGTATTTACAGGTGCTGTTATTTTAACAAAGGGTATTGCAAACGGTGCCGGAAACACATTATTAGTTGTATTGGTACTTGGTTTGATTTTCATCGTAAATGCCGGTTATGGTGGAGGATTCTCTAACGTACCTACATTACTTTCAGATCACTATGGAATGGGTAATATCAGTGCTATTCACGGATTGACTTTATCTGCCTGGGCATTTGCCGGATTAACTGGTAACCAGATGGCAACATGGATTGTGAATAACTTTGGTACATTTGTAGATGATGGACACGGAAACCAGATCAATCCTACAGGATATCAGACAGTGCTTTATGTGACATTGACATTATATATTGTTTCATTATTAATCAGCATTTTCTTAGTAAAACCTATAAATAAAGAAAAAGAAGCATAAGTTTTCAAAAAGGCCTAATCATAATCTAATGATTAGGCTTTGAGGTTATTATGAATTATATCATTTTTGATCTGGAATGGAATCAGAGCAGTCAGCCCGGAGCAACGGATAAACAGGGTAATCCGCTTCCGTTTGAGATAGTGGAGATTGGTGCCGTAAAACTGAATGAGAACCGGGATATGGTAGGAGAGTTTTCCGAGCTGGTAAAACCTCAGATTTATCATGAGATGCACCATATCACCAGTAAACTGATTCATTTGCAGATGGAACAGTTAGAAAAGGGAAGACCATTTAAAGAAGTAATGGAAGAATTCCTGGAATGGTGTGGGGATGATTGTGTATTCTGTACATGGGGTCCGCTGGATCTTTTGGAATTACAGAGAAACATGAAGTATTATGAGTTGCCCCTTCTTTCCGACCGACCGATCCGGTATTACGATATTCAGAAGTTATTCAGTATAGCATACGAGGACAGGAAATCCAGAAGATCCCTGGAATATGCGATTGACATGCTTGGCATACATAAGGACATCCCTTTTCACAGAGCGTTCAGTGATGCGTATTATACTGCACAGGTGTTTGATATGATTGAAGATCCGGTTGTATTGGAAAAAGTATCTTTTGATACTTTTATGTTGCCGGATTGCAAGGAAAAAGAAGTCCATATACGGTTTACAGATTATGAAAAACACATTTCCCGTGTCTTTGAGGATAAATCCCATTTGCTTGGGGATAAGGAAATGATGGAGATACGGTGTTTTCAGTGTAACAGACTGTTAAAGAAGAAGATAAAGTGGTTTTCTCCAAACGGAAAGCACTATTACACGGTGGGATATTGCATAAGACATGGCAATACAAAGAGCAAACTTCGTGTGAGAAAAGGGGAAAATGGCGGCGTATACGCGATAAAAACAAGTAAGAGTATATCAGGCGAAGAAGCAAAACAGATCAAAGAAAAATCTAAGAATGTAAAAAATGATTAAAGGATGTATGGGGATCATACATCCTTTTAAATTATTAATAATCAAAATGGTTTAAAATGTTTCCAATCGAGTTGATTCTTTTTGGGTTTGTATTTTTTCATGATACGGCTTCTTCGATGGTATTTTCTTGTGTTAATGATCATGGAGCGTATCATAAAGATCGCTATGAGGAAAAGAGCAACGGAAATAATTGCAATCAGCACATTCTTTACATTAATAAAAATGGTATCTTCGTCGGACAAATCCTTTTCCTCCACAATCTGGGGTTTGGTTCCAAAATCAAAAGAAGCTATGGTGTCCTGAATGGGGACAATGGATGCCGACCCGACAAAAATGTCGTTAATTGTATAATTGATACGGGCAATCTCATCCGTTTGAAGATTGTCGTAGGTTAGTTCGGAAGTTGCTTCTGAAAATTCTACATTAACCGGAAGAACGATATAAGCATCCGGATCAATCTCTAAAATGGGCTTGCTGCTTCCAAAAAAATCCGTGTCCGTGGAAAAGAAATTGGAGGTATCGATAGAATATGTCCGGTCATTTTCACAGACGGAAGTGGCATAAAAATTCTGAAATCCATATTCAAACAATTCAATGGTATCGGTAAACTGAGCGGGGGATTCTTCCTTTAGAATCACACAGAGCAGTTTCATGCCATTTTTTTCTGCGCAGGATACCAAAGTCTGTCTGGCAGCATCCGTGTAACCGGTTTTGGTACCGACTAAACCATCATAGGCATATTCCTTGCCGGGATGAAGTTTACTTTTTGCCCAGACGATCATATCTTCCCTTGGTTGCGTAGTGGTCTGTGGCACATGATAACTGGTGGTGGCGGACATTTTTGATAACAGTTCATTGGAAAAGAATGCCTGCCCGATCAATGCCATATCATGAGCGGAGGTATAATGATCCTCATCATGGATGCCATTGGGGGTAACAAAATGGGAATTGGTACATCCGAGATCTTTTGCTTTTTGATTCATAAGGTCACTGAACTGAGCTACATTTCCTCTTCCACAGATATGCTCGGCGATGGCGTAGGCAGCTTCGTTAGCAGAACCGACTAATAGACCATACAGGCATTGTTCCATGGTAATGGAATCACCGGCATTGATTCCCATATTGGCATCTTCACGCCAGTTGATACTATGGATGGCTTCATCTGAAAAAGTAACCATTTCATTCATATCGCATTTTTCGTAGGCAATCAAAGCAGTAAGAATCTTGGTAATACTGGCAGGGTAGAGTTGTTCATCTATATTTTTGGCATAGAGCACGGAACCGGTGTTTACGTCCATTAATATAGCGGACTGTGCACCAATTTCGGGACCGGCCGGCCAGTTTATATACTGATTCGTCTCAACCGGCATTTTCTTGCGTTCTTCTGCTTCTGCCTGATAATCCGTAACCGCATAGACAGAAGTGGAAAATGTTAAGAACAGTACAACTGTGCAGAAAAAAGAAAATATTATTTTGGAAAATCTATATTTATATATACGCATAAAGTATCCATTAGAACCTTTCAAGGATAATAGTCTATAAAAGTATTAACCTAATGATACACTATTTTGCAGTAAAATTTAAGTCAAAAATAGGGCAATTACAAAAAATTCTGTAATTGCCCTTCATGGAAATTTTATCTCATCGCATTTCTTGTATCGATATATTCAATCAAGAGTTTTAAGGTGTTATCAATACCGGTTTTACTGCTGTTAATGGTGATGTCGTAGTTACGGGAATCACCCCATTTTCCTTCACAGTAACTGTTATGATAGTGTTTACGTTTCATATCTTTATCCTTGATCAGTTTTCTGGCATGGAAATCGGAAAGCTCATAGATTTTTTTGATACGTTCTACTTTCTGATCCATATCGCCAAGGATGAAGATGGAGATCAGTCCGTCATATTCTTTTAAGATATCTTCGCTGCATCTTCCTACGATAACGAAGGATTCACCGTTTTTTGCTTTCTTGCGGAGATAGTCAAACTGAAGAAATGCCACATTATCTTCGGGATGACTGCTGTATCCTTTTACCGTTCTGTATAAGCCGGGTTTTCTGCTTTTTTCATCAAGTCCTTTTAATTCGCTAACATCAATGTGTTTATCGGAAGCAACTTCCTCTAACAGGTTGTGATCCAACAATGGAATATTGTAGTGTTCAGCCAGTTTTTGTGCAATCTCATGACCTGCGCTGCCAAATTCACGACCAATAGAAATAATAAATTGTGAACTCATTCTTTTTCCTCCTTATTATAAGTATCTGAAGAAGATCATCAGCATGGAAATAAGAACAACGATCAGGGTAGCAGGAACCATCTTCTTACAGTACAATCCCCATTTGATTATGTAACCTTCTCTTGCTGCGGTAGCAATCCCCACGACATTTGCAGAGGCACCGATCGGAGTAGCACTTCCACCGATGTCCGTACCCATTGCCAACGCCCATGCCAGGACGGAGAGGTCTGCACCAAAGGCAGAAGAAAGACTTTTAATAATCGGAATCATGGTTGTAGCAAAAGGAATATTGTCTACAAATGCACTGGCAAAAGCGGATAACCAAAGGATGATAGCGATCATAACCATTACATTACCACCACTGATATTACCTATAAATCCGGCTAAGATCTCAAGAACTCCGGTCTGTTCGAGACCACCGATTACCACAAAGAGACCAATAAAGAATAAGATTGTGTTATAGTCTACTTTCTTTAATAATTCGAGTGCATTTTTACCGGATGCAATCAGTGTAACGATGGCAACCATTGCACCGATGGCAGATACGGTAAGACCGGTCTGTGCATGTGTTACTAATAATACTATTGTAACACAAAAGATGATGGTATTCACGATAAATCCTGTTTTATTTGTGATTGCAGAAGCAGGAGTCGGTAAAGAACTGATATCCACAGTTTCTCCGTTATTTGCTACCAGGTCTTTTTTAAACACAAAGTAGAAATAGATGATAACAGCAATAGCAGAAACTCCGGCAATCAAACCGGTATTGGTAATAAAGTCGGCAAATGAATAACCTAAGGATGTTCCGATGATAATATTTGGGGGATCTCCGCACATGGTAGCGGATCCGCCCAGATTCGCACAGAAGATCTCTGCCAAAATCATAGGAACCGGATTGAACTTCAGTAACTGGGACAACTCAATCGTGACGGCTGCCAGGAACAGGATAACGGTAATACTGTCAATAAACATGGCAAGTACGCAGGAGAGGATCATAAAAGTAACGAAAATGGAAACTACTTTATAGTGAACCAGTTTGGCAATCTGCATGCAGAGCCATCGAAAGAAACCAACCTTTGCCATTCCCTCTACCATGACCATCATACCAAAGATAAAAACAATGGTCTCCCAGTTAATACCACTGGCTGCTTCGGTAGCTTCTCCTGTAGTATACCAGAAACCGGGGGTAATGATACTGTGAAGATTAATGGTGTCTACTATGGCACTCATACTGTGCATTCCCAGTCCGAAAACCAGGATCAGAGTAAGTGCGGCACATATTAAGGATACGACATGTCTTTCTACTATTTCCGTAACAATGAAAACAAACATTGCAATAAAAATAAGAGATGCTAAAATTTGTGCAATCATATTTTTTCCCTTTCTTATTGATATATTTTTCTGTGTAATAGTATATGAATAATGACACTCTAGTTAATCTACTTCTTTTTGTTTTCTTTTTCAAGTCAAAAATTACTTTTCTTCAACGAATAAACAGTGTAAAATAAGAAAAGTATTGTTTTTTTAGCCGTTTCTTTACCAAACAACACAAAAATGATATAGGAGACACTAATACTATGAGATTACGAAATATTACCGGGGCGGATACATACATTGAGAACAGCGAGTATGTAATACAGGATGAAAAAGAAAAGAAGGGTCATTGGGATGATGTATTTGGAAGGAATGCGCCCCTGCATATAGAAGTCGGAATGGGAAAGGGACAGTTTATGATGCAGTTAGCTGCTCTGAATCCGGATATTAATTATGTGGGGATTGAGATGTATTCGAGTGTTCTTTTACGGGCGGTACAGAAAATGGAGGAGATGCCCCTTACGAATCTTCGCTTCATCCGGATGGATGCAAGGGAAATGGAAGAGGTATTTGATAAGGGCGAAGTGGACAAAATATATCTTAATTTCTCGGATCCGTGGCCAAAGGACAGACATGCGAAAAGAAGATTGCCTTCCCGTCAGTTTTTAGCGCGTTTTGATCAGGTATTGGCAAAGGGCGGAAATATTGAATTTAAAACGGACAACCGGGATCTGTTTGATTTTGCGGTGGAAGAAGTAGAACCGGCGGGATTTAAGGTGGATGCTATTACGTATGATCTTCATCATGATGAGAAAATGAATCAGGGAAATATTATGACGGAGTATGAGGAAAAGTTTTCTGCAAAAGGAAATCCCATATACAAGTATATTATTTCAAGATCATAAATAAAGAGGGCAGCTGTTGGGGCTGCCCTTTGTTTATTCTGCGACTTCTAAGCATGAAGAAGGGATTTCTTATAGAGGGATTATCTCATAATTTTGTGGATAAGCCGCATTTTCTTTTCGGTATAAGGTGGATAACGAAAAGGAAGATCGACAGAACCACTTACAACGATGGACT
Source organism: uncultured Lachnospiraceae bacterium (assembly GCA_964386235.1). Lineage (GTDB taxonomy): Bacteria > Bacillota > Clostridia > Lachnospirales > Lachnospiraceae > RGIG8767. The sequence goes on from CAYLSH010000069.1 coordinate 7,801, forward strand.
TTTCATGTGTAAATGTATCAAAACTGTGCTTGCCATGATAATTGCCCATTCCGCTTGTGCCGATACCACCAAACGGGATATGTTCGTTTGCTACGTGCATAATTGTGTCATTTACACAACCTCCGCCAAAGGATAGTGTGGAGATGACTTTTCTTTGGAAGTGATGATTCCTTCCGAATATATAGCATGCTAACGGCTTTGGTCTGTCTTTTATAATAGCGAGTACTTCGTCGAGATCATCGTAGGCAATGATGGGAAGTATGGGACCAAAGATCTCGTTTTTCATGATGTCATCATCGAAATCCGCCTCTGTAAAAATGGCAGGATCAATTTTATATGTTTTTTCATCTACTTTGCCGCCCAAAACGGGGGAGGCATTTGCAATCAGATTTTTCAAACGAATAAAATGGTGTAAGTTAATGATATGAGGGTAATCCTCATTATCAAGGGAGTTGGACAGAAGTTTATGGAAATTCTTCTGAAGCAAGGCAATAAATTCTTCTTTTTTATCGCGCGGAATCACAACGTAATCCGGAGCCACACAGGTCTGTCCGGCATTTAGGATCTTACCCCAGGCGATACGCTTGGCGGCAAGTTTTAGATTGGCTGAACGGTCTATGATACAGGGACTCTTTCCGCCAAGTTCTAACGTGACGGGAGTAAGGTTTTCACCGGCGCGGCGCATTACAATCCTGCCGACACGTTCGCTGCCCGTGAAAAAGATATAGTCATATTGGCAGGAAAGGATGGCATCATAGTCTTCTTCCGCCTCAACAACATGAATATAGGAAGAAGAAAAGGCGGAATTGATCATGGACCGTATCAGAGCTCCTGTATGGGGACTGTTGCGGGAAGTTTTAATCACCGCACAGTTACCTGCAGCAACGGCACCTACTAATGGTGATAATGTAAGAAAGAACGGGTAGTTCCAGGGTGACATGATCAATACGACCCCATAGGGTTCTTTATAAATATAACTTTTAGCCGGAAAATGAGACAGGGGTGTTTTGCATTTCTCAGGTCTTGCCCATTGTTCAAGGTGACGCATTGCATAGCGGATAGAACCGGTTACCAGCCCGACTTCTGTCATAAAGGATTCCTGGGAGGATTTACCCAGATCCGCTTTCAGCGCATCGTAAATTGCGGATTCATTTTCACGGATGATGGTCAGCAGATTGGCAAGGGCATCATGGCGAAAAGTAATATCTTTTGTAATGTTGGTATTAAAATAATTATGTTGTGCCAAAACCAGGGATTCCATCGTCATGAATAGGAAGCCTCCTTATACAAGAATATGAATAGTTTTCTTAAGGTTTATCCTGAATCAAAATGGAAAAAAAGTCAAGAAAAATCCGACTTGCAACTGGTAAAGGATTATATTAGATGGTAATATAGAGGGGAATAAATAAAAAAGAGGGCAAACATGGGCAACGATAATAAACAAAAAATATATCCGTCATGTATGAAGCATAAAAGAACGGCGATTTTGCTCGTTTTCGTATTTTTGATCTGTCTTCTCTCCGGTTGTATCAGCAACGACGAAGAAGCATATTATGAGAATATGCCGGGAAAAGGAAAAAAAGTAGGGATCGCGATGCCTACACAGGAATCCGAAAGATGGATCTATGATTGTTCCAGTATAAAGGAGCAGTTAGAAGCGCTTGGGTATCGGGTGGTCGGCCAGTTCGCAGAAGATGATGTGGCTTTACAGATAGGCCAGATTGATCAGTTTATCAGTCAAAAGGTGGACTGCCTTGTCATTGCGGCAATCGATTCGACAGAATTAACCGCAGTAGAATACAAGGCACAGGAAGCAGGAATTCCCATCATTGCATATGACCGTCTTTTGATGGATACGGATGCCGTTTCCTATTATGCCACATTTGACAATAAAAGAATCGGAAGTGCCATTGCTGAGACGATAGTTGCGCAGGCAGGGCTTCAGGAGATCCGCAAAGAAGGTGGGCATAAAACGATAGAGTTTTTCATGGGCTCACCGGATGATAATAATGCGATAAAGATATATGAGGGACTTATGGAGGTACTTCAACCGTATCTGGATGACGGCACATTAGTATGCCGGTCAGGAAATACTTCTTTTGAAGAGACCTGCATCCTGAGATGGTCCGAGGAAACGGCAGAGGAAAGATGCCGGTCCTATCTGGCAGAATACTATGAAAACGAAGACCTGGATATCTGCGCAAGTGCTTTTGATAAGTTTTCCTATGGATGTATCCGTGCATTGGAAGATGCCGGATACACGGAAGAAAACTGGCCCATCATTTCCGGGCAGGACGCAGAACTGGAAGCATGCAGAAATATTGTGAATGAAAAACAAAGCTTTACGGTGTATAAGGATGCACGTCTGCTTGCAGAAAAATGTGTGGGAATGGTAAATGCAATTTGTCTGGGTACGGAAGCAGAGATCAATGATACCACCCAATATAACAATAATGTAAAGGATGTTCCTTCCTACCTGTGCACGCCGGTAATTGTAAGCAGCAGTAATATGAAAACGATTATGATCAATGGCGGGTATTATAAAGAAGAACAGATTTATGAATAAGGACAGGATAAAGAAACAGATAATCAAAAAGAGTTGTGCACGAATTTATGTGTACAACTCTTTTTTCGTCGGCGCGACAGGATTTGAACCTGCGACCTCTGCGTCCCGAACGCAGCGCTCTAC
>CAYLSH010000070.1:0-3311 GCA_964386235.1 uncultured Lachnospiraceae bacterium
AAACAGGAGCGGATGCTTATGTGACAGGGGAGTCCTTTTTATCAGAAAAAAGAGTAGAGGGTGGAAGAATATGAAAGAACAGGTTTTGGAATATGCATCAGGAAATGAGATGGCTGCGATTGCCATCAAACAGATTGGATATGATCTGATGGGATATTATCCGATCACGCCTTCCACACAGATTGCAGAGAATCTGGATATCATGCGGGCAAATGGAGAAACGGATCTGATCATGGTGGCAGCAGAAGGCGAGCATAGTGCGGCAGGCATCTGTTATGGGGCTTCTGTTGCAGGAGGAAGAGTGGTCAATGCTACCAGTGCCAATGGTCTTTTATATGCCTTGGAACAGTTTCCGGTACAGTCGGGAACACGGTATCCGATGGTTATGAATGTGGTCTGTCGTACGGTTTCGGGTCCGCTTTCCATCAAAGGCGATCACAGTGATCTTATGTATCTGTTAAATACCGGCTGGCCCATTCTTTTTGCCGTCACACCGCAGCAGGTATACGATTTTAATATCATTGCTTTAAAACTGGCAGAGGAAGTGCGTCTCCCGGTTGTGGTTGCCTATGATGGTTTTTTTACGAGTCATCAGAAAGGAAGATGCATGCGTTTTGCTAAGGATGAGGACGTAAGAGCGTATGTCGGAGATAAAGTAGAAGAATATCCGTTTTTAGATTTCGAACATCCCATTACGGTTGGTTCGTATATGAATGAGCCGGATCTGATCAATAATCGTTACCAGCTCCACCTTGCCATGGAAAAGGCAAACAGCATTCTGCCGCAGTTATTTGCTGCCTATGCGGAAATTTCCGGCAGAGAATATGATAAAGTGGAAGGCGTTCATTGTGAGGATGCCAAGACGATTCTGGTGCTTTTGGGCTCTTCTTATGACACGGCAGCTGAAACGGTAGAACAGATGGAAAAGAAAGAACGGGCAGGAGCAGCCACTTTGCATGTGCTTCGTCCGTTTCCGGGAAAGGAACTGACACAACTGCTTTCTTCTGCGGAGCATGTTCTGATAGCGGACAGGCAGGACAGTTATGGTGCGGATGGAGGCAATCTCTCTCTGGAAGTACGTGCAGCCATGCAAAGAGCAGGAAGTCGGGCAAAGATAAAGAGTCTGGTCTATGGGCTCGGCGGAAAGGATTTTTTCAAAGAAGATGTGGAAAAAATGATTCGCTGGGCGGAGGAGGATCACAATCCGGATTTTGATTATTATGGTGTGACCAAAAAAGGAAGTGATACTTTTAAGGCAGACAGCCGGCTCTTATTTGCGCCTGTTACGGCAGAACGGACAAGGATTGGAATGAAACTGAACCTGAATGCAGTCACGAAAATGCCGGGACGGATCGCACCGGGGCACGGAGCCTGTCCGGGATGCGGTATTTTAGTCAATTTAAATCTGTTATTGCGCGGCATAGAAGATCCGGTCGTATTTTTATTTCAGACAGGATGTGCCATGATCGTAACAACGGGATATCCCAAGACAAGTTTCAAGGTTCCGTATCTTCATAATTTGTTTCAGAACGGAGCGGCAACATTAAGCGGAGTCGCAGAAATCTGTTACCGGAAACAGCAAAAAGGAGAGATACCACCCGGAGATATTATTTTTATCATGGTTAGTGGGGACGGCGGCATGGATATCGGCATGGGTTCGGCGCTGGGAACGGCATTGCGGGGACATCGTCTTTTGCTGTTTGAATATGACAACGGTGGCTATATGAATACGGGATATCAGTTGTCCTATTCGACTCCGTTAGGGGCTAAAAGTTCGACTTCCCATGTGGGAAAAGAGCAGTACGGAAAATCCTTTTTTCACAAGGATATGCCGCGTATCATGGCAGCAACAGGGATTCCTTATGTGGCAACGGTGGCAGAATCCGATCCGCTGGATTTTATGAAAAAGGCGGCAAAAGCAGCACACTATGCCAAAACACAGGGCATGGCATATATAAAGGCGATTTCAGCCTGTCCGCTCAATTGGGGCGACAATCCCATGACGGAACGAAAAGTGATCGAAGCAGCCGTAAACAGTTGTTTTTTCCCTTTGTATGAGGTGGAACAGGGAGTGATGCGCTTATCATACGATCCGCAGAAGATGGGCAAAAAGATTCCGGTTCTTGACTGGCTTTCCATGATGGGACGAACGAAGCATCTGAAAAAAGAAGAGTATCGTGAGGTGGTCGATGCCCTGCAAAAAGAAACGGACAGACGATTCAAGCAGTTGCAAGAATGTGCAGAAAGTTGACTGAACTGCTCACAATTAATATTTTAAAAGAATAGATAGAAAACCCTCTTGAATACCATACCGACATAGCGGTATAGTATTGTTACAGGGAGCGATACCATGCTAAAACAATTTGCGATAGAAATAATCCCCTTGACACCAATGGAGGATAAATTAGAAAAAATGAATGCGTATAATGAATTAACTAATACAAATGCAACGATACCTATAGAGGCGTTTGACGGAAGGCGAAGAGCGTATCCGGGAGAAAACGAATATGTAAAGGGGTTAATGCTAACTTTTTTTTCAAAAACCGTGAATATTGTATTTTGGATAATTATGGTATCGGTAACGGCATTATCCTTATATGGGGCCAAGTCGTTGTTTGATGTAATTAGTTACAATCTCATAAGATTGCAATTTTCAGATATTGTAGTAGAAAGTGTTGTTTTGGTACTTCTGGTTGTGGCAGTCATCTGTGGAATTAAGGTTATGTGGAAGGAACTTCAGAACACGAGAAAGAGTACCGAAAAAGAAGATTTGATAAACGGTCGATTTTATGTGGTGGAGGTAGAGATTGTTGCATATCACCATAATAGTGACATGGAAAGTAGTGAATCACTAGCTACAATAAGAGATTGTAACGGAAATATAGCAGTAGAAACAATTCTAACAGTGAATTGGCAGGAAATGAACAAAACAAAAAAAGGATTAGTGGTTATCGTGGGAGAGGAACAGAAAGCAACTGTACTAAATAGAGTGATCCCCAGATATGACGAAAATAGTAGGTTCTGTCAAAAATACAGAAAAGCGTACCTGAAAAAGTATGGATGTTAGAGGCAATGTGATGTACAATCAGGTTAATAAAATACGAAAGAAGGCTTTCTATGAATAAGGATGATGATTTTGATTTCGCGAATTTTGAAATCAAGTTTGAAGATATTGATGAAGATGTGGAGCAAATGGATCAGGACGAAGAGGTGCCCGACATAGAGGAACCGGAGGATGAATGGGAGGAAGAAGAAACTGAGGAAGAAGGAAGTTCTCTGCCCCTTCTGATCCTGGGTGGTGTGATTGCACT
>CAYLSH010000070.1:3411-10475 GCA_964386235.1 uncultured Lachnospiraceae bacterium
CTGAGGAAGAAGGAAGTTCTCTGCCCCTTCTGATCCTGGGTGGTGTGATTGCACTTTTAGCACTGCTTTGTATCGGCATATTGCTGGTGAAACATGCCGGCGAAAAAGAAGAGATTCCCGTTGTGGAAACGCAGACGTATATGGAAGAAGAGACCGATACGCAGACGCAGGAAGATTCTATTTTGCAGACGGAAGAAAGTATCCCGCAGTCAACACAGGAACCGGAAGAAACGACTGTTGTGAGCAAAGAAACAGATTGGGAAACAGAGGTGGTTATACAGCCAGAAATACCACAGCAACCGGACAATGCCGATCAGCCCATGGAGTTTTCACAGGTAAATGATACCGTTACCGCCAAGGACGTAACCAATTTAAGATCCACACCGGGAACCATGGATGAAAATACGGTTGTAGGACAGTTAATGAATGGGGAAACACTTGCAAGAACGGGAATCAATGAAACCTATGGCTGGTCACGACTTGAGTATGATGGACAGATTGTGTATGCGGTTACGAATTTTTTAACAACGGATCTTAGTTATAAGACTCCGGTTGTGGCACAGAATCCCAACCGGGTATCCACACAGGATGGCAGGATCATTGTTTTTACAGACTGTAATGATATGATTACACCCAAGGAATATGTGAATCTGCGGACCGAACCCAGTACATCGGAAGGGGATACGACGGTCAGATGCCAGATCAATCATGGGGAGACTCTGCATCGCACCGGTTACAGTCAGGATTCCGGCTGGTCCCGTGTGGAATACAATGGAGAAGTGTTGTATGTGGTAAGCAGTATGGTTACCACTGCGGAATAAAGATACGGATCGAGGGAAATAAGTATGAAGATTGAAGAAGCAAGAACAATTTATCATGCACAGATTATGGCATGCCGGGATCAGAAGAATGAACTGGTAAAACAAAGGGAAGAATTGCAAAAAAAGATGGATATGACAAAAGAGGGGAATACCGTATACGCCGAGGAAGCGGCGACACTGGAACTTTCCATTCAGCAAGTGGATAAAAAACAGGATGCATATCAGCAATACATGGATAAACTCTTAGAGAAATGGTCCGCTGTAGTAAACATGGAGTCTTCTAAGCAGCAGGGAGAAGCCATGCAGGAATATGTAGAAGATATCGGCAAGATCCTGGAAGTGGCAAGACGGATTATGAAGGGCGGTATCGTTCCGGCAACGGATGAGAAAAAACTCATGGACTACAGTATGGAAATGTATCAGGCGGCTAAAAACATAGGAGCCATGATGCGCAATAAGGAAAGAGAAGAATACAAATCTCTTTGGGAGGACGACGAAGAAGAAACGGAGTGCGTAGATCCAATGGAAGTAGCGGATCAGACAGAAGCCGTTCCGGGTGCTCCTGAGGTCACTATGGAAATAAATTAATCATTGGTCTTGACATTTTGCTAAATTGGGTATACTCTAGAGGTACTTTAATACTTTAAAGTGTAACGCTTTAAAGTAAATTAGTTACAACGAGCCTGCAACGGTAAGATTATCGATGGCTGCAGACCGGACTGGAGGACGTTATGAAAAGAGACAATGGTAACCTGATCTCATTCAGACCCGATATCAAAGTGGTGGACTGTACACTGCGCGACGGTGGTCTGGTGAATAATTTTGGATTTACGGATGAATTTGTAAAGGATCTGTACCGTACCAATATCAAGGCCGGTGTGGATTATATGGAGTTTGGTTATAAGGCTTCTAAGGATATTTTCAATCCGCAGGATTATGGAAAATGGAAATTCTGCGAGGAAGAGGATATCCGTGCAGTCGTTGGAAACAATGATTTTGATCTAAAGATTGCGGTTATGACGGATGTTGGCAGAACGGATTACAAACGTGACATCCTCAAAAAATCAGACAGTGTGATCGACCTTGTTCGTACGGCAACCTATATTCATCAGATTCCGACTGCGGTTGAGATGATTCAGGATGCCCATGATAAAGGATATGAGACCACGGTAAATATCATGGCAATTTCCAAGGTGCGTGAGGAAGAACTGGACAGTGGACTGGAGATTTTGGCACAGTCCGATGTGGATGTCATTTATCTGGTGGACAGTTTTGGGGCTTTCTATCCGGAGCAGATCCGCAGATTGACGGACAAGTACATGGATATTGCAGAAAAGTACAATAAAAAGATCGGTATCCATGCCCACAATAATCAGCAGTTGGCTTTTGCCAATACGATAGAAGCACTCAGCAATGGTGCCAGTCTGTTAGATGCGACCGTAAGCGGCATGGGACGGGGAGCCGGCAACTGTTATATGGAAACCTTACTGGCATTTTTAAGAAACCCAAGATACAATCTGGTGCCGGTCATGGATTTTGTACAAAAATACATTCAGGAAGAAAGAGAAAAGGGGAGTATATGGGGATATGATATCCCCTATCTACTAACGGGCGTTATGAATTCCCATCCTTCTGCCGCCATTCGTTTTATGGGGGATAAAAGGACGGATTACTCCCGGTTTTATCAGGAATTATTAGATCATATGGAATAAAGGCAAAAAGCATCCGTATATTTGCGGGTGCTTTTATTCTATGGTACAATAGGAAAAATGAGCAGAGGGATATGAAAGAGTATGGAAGAGTGGTTAAGCAGAACGGGAAGATTGATCGGGGAAGAGAATCTACAGAGATTAAAAGACGCAAGAGTTGCTGTATTTGGTGTAGGCGGAGTAGGTGGCTTTTGCGTGGAAGCACTGGCAAGGTGCGGAGTGGGTCATATTGAGATGATTGATCATGATAATATCGCACAGAGCAATCTGAATCGCCAGATCGTTGCCACCAGAGACGTGCTTGGCAGACCGAAAGCGGAAGTGATGAAAGAGCGTATCCTTTCCATTAATCCGGATGCCCAGGTGGTTGTACACCCTTGTTTTTTCCTGCCGGAGAATAAGGATGATTTTGATTTTTCCACATATACTTATGTAGTGGATGCGGTGGATACCGTTACTGCCAAATTAACGATTATAGAAGAAGCCAAAAAAGCGCATGTTCCGGTGATCAGCAGCATGGGAACCGGCAATAAACTTGATCCGACGGCTTTTGAAGTTGCAGACATCACAAAGACCAGTGTCTGCCCGCTTGCAAAAGTGATGCGCAGGGAATTGAAAAAAAGAGGACTTGAGCATGTGAAAGTGGTATACTCCAAAGAGCAGCCGCTGCTTCAAAAGAAGGCAGAAGTGGAACCGGACCAAAATGAAAATGCGCAAAAAGACGGCAAGACAAACGGGCGAACAAAGATTCCGCCGGCAAGCATTTCTTTTGTCCCCTCCGTTGCGGGCATGATCCTAGCCGGAGAAGTGATCAAAGATATATGTGCATTATAGATAACAGAAATGAGGAAAGATATGGCAGATACAGAAGGAATACGTTTAAATAAATACCTTGCAGAATGCGGCGTGTGCTCCCGCAGGGAAGCGGATGTGCTCATTGCGGAAAATAAGGTGACCGTGAATGGAAAAGCCGCACAGCCGGGGATGCGTGTCAGCGAAAAAGATGAGATCATTTGCAATGGAAAAGCATTAAAAAACCGGAATGAAAAGGTGGTACTTGCTTATTACAAACCTCTTGGCGTGACCTGTACGGAGAAGGACCGCTTTGCGGATAAGACACTGAAAGATGCTTTCGATTATCCGATCCGGGTAACGTATGCGGGAAGGCTGGACAAAGAAACGGAAGGACTTCTGCTGATGACCAATGACGGGGATCTGATCCAGCGTCTGATGCGGGGAACGGAACATCAGGAAAAAGAATACATGGTAAAAGTAACAAAGGAACTGGCACCGGATTTTAAAGAAAAGATGGAAGCCGGTGTTTTTTTGAGTGAGTTAAACAGAAGAACAAAACCCTGTCAGGTGGAGATTCTTGGTAAATATACATTCCGGATCATTTTGACACAGGGATTAAACAGACAGATCCGCAGAATGTGTAAAGAACTGGGCTATCGTGTAAATGCCTTACAGCGTGTGCGGGTTGCCAACATTACACTGGGTAAGTTAAGACCCGGTACTTTCCGCAGGGTAAATGGGGAAGAATTGCAGCAGTTGTATGCCCTGATTGGCAGATCATAAAACCTCCGGGAAAAGGAATGGATGAAGATGAGCAGGATAACCGATAACAATAAAATGGAAAGAATACGGGAACTGACCGCACTTTTAAATGAGGCATCGAAAGCCTACTATGCGCAGGATCGGGAGATCATGAGCAATTATGAATATGATGAATTGTATGATGAACTGGTGCATCTGGAAGAAGAAACCGGTGTGGTTCTATCCGACAGTCCGACGGTAAATGTGGGCTATGAATCCGTGGAAGAACTTCCCAAAGAACGTCATGAGTCCCCCATGCTTTCGCTGGGAAAGACAAAGAGCAGGGAGGAACTGGCAGAATGGCTGGGAGAAAAAGAAGGGCTTCTTTCCTGGAAACTGGATGGACTGACCGTGGTTTTGACATACGAAAACGGAATGTTGTCCAAGGCGGTCACAAGAGGCAATGGGGAGATTGGAGAAGTGATCACCAACAATGCAAGGACATTTCGTAATCTGCCGCATAGGATTCCGTATCCCAAAAAACTGGTGTTGCGAGGAGAAGCAGTCATCCGGTATTCGGATTTTGAAAAAATAAATGCTTCCATCGAAGAAGAAACAGAACGTTATAAAAATCCAAGAAATCTTTGCTCCGGTTCAATTCGTCAGCTCAATAATGAGATTACGGCAAAGAGAGAGGTTCGTTTTTATGCCTTTGCCTTTGTGTCTTCTGAGGAAACGGAAAGTGACTTTTTTCACAACTCCAAAGAAGCACAGTTTTTGTTTTTAAAGGAACAGGGCTTTGAAGTTGTGGACTATAAGATGGTTACAAAGGATACGATTGCCCGGGCGATAGAAGAATACGAAGAAGCAATCAGGACTTTTGATGTGCCTTCGGATGGACTGGTACTGACTTATGAAGATATCGCGTATGGGAAATCGCTGGGAAGAACGGCGAAATTTCCAAGGGACTCCATTGCTTTTAAATGGCAGGATGAATGCCGGGAAACGGTATTAAAAGAAATTGAGTGGAGTGCGAGCAGAACGGGGCTGATCAATCCGGTTGCGATTTTTGAGCCGGTGGAATTGGAAGGAACCACGGTCAGTCGTGCCAGTGTGCATAATATCAGTGTTTTGCGGGGACTGAAATTGGGAATCGGTGATCATATTACGGTCTACAAAGCCAATATGATCATTCCGCAGATCGCAGAGAATCTGACGGGGAGTGATACCGTTTGCATTCCGGAGAAGTGTCCTGTATGCGGGGGCATTACTCAGGTAAAACAGATGAATGATACGCAGTCCTTATATTGTATGAATCCGGACTGTGATGCCAAAAAGGTAAAAGCATTTGCACATTTTGTCAGCCGGGATGCACTGAATATAGACGGTCTTTCTGAAGCAACGCTGGAAAAGTTTTTGGGAAATGGTTTTTTACACAAATTTACCGATCTGTTTCATATGGATAAATTCGAAGATGAGATCGTTGGTATGGAAGGATTTGGCGAAAAGTCCTTTGCCAATTTGATGGAAGCTGTCAATGCGGCACGAAATACGACTTTGCCAAGAGTAATTTATGCACTGGGAATAACGGGGATTGGTCTAGCCAATGCCAAGGTGATCTGCCGGGAATTTGATTATGATGTGGATGCCATGTTGACTGCCGGTGTGGAGCGCCTCAGTGAGATAGAAGGTGTGGGAGAAGTTTTGGCAGGTGCATTCTGCACCTATTTTCAGAATGAAGAAAATGTGATACAGTTTAAGGAACTGTTAAAAGATCTTATTTTGCAGACGGAGACGGTGGACCGGAGCAATGAAAGGATTAATGGTCATTCTTTTGTCATAACGGGCAGTTTAAATCATTTTGACAATCGGGATGCTTTAAAAAGCAGGATTGAAGCATTGGGCGGAAAAGTAACGGGAAGTGTGACTTCCAAAACCACTGCGCTGATCAACAATGACAGTACATCCACGTCCTCCAAAAATAAGAAAGCAGCACAACTGGGGATTCCGGTGATCACGGAAGAAACCTTTATGCAGGAATATCTAAATATGTAACAGGAGACAGGGGCTATGCCAATTCGAATACAGAACGATCTTCCGGTAAAAGAAATACTGGAAAATGAGAATATATTTGTAATGGATGAATATCGTGCGATGCATCAGGATATTCGTCCGCTTCAGATTGGAATTTTAAATCTGATGCCGATTAAACAGGATACGGAACTGCATCTGTTACGTTCCATGTCCAATACCCCCCTGCAGGTGGACATTACGTTTATCAAATTAAACAGTCATGTGTCCATGCACACTTCTGCCACGCATCTGAATAAGTTTTATGTGACCTTTGATGAGATTAAACATCAGAAATTTGATGGATTTATGATCACGGGGGCACCTTTGGAGCAGATTCCGTTTGAAGAGGTGGATTATTGGGACGAATTGTGTGAGATCATGGAGTGGACCAAAACACATGTGACCTCTACTTTTCACATTTGCTGGGGAGCGCAGGCAGGCATGTATTATCATTTCGGACTGAACAAATCCGAACTTCCCAAAAAATTATTCGGTATTTACAGACAGCATGTAGTTAAGGAACAGAGAAAGGTGCCGCTTATAAGAGGGTTTGATGATGAATTCTTTGTGCCGCACAGCCGTTATACGGAAATTTCGGCAGAAAAGATACATAACTGTAAGGATCTGACGGTGCTTGCCGAATCCGGGGAGGCCGGGGTACTTCTGGCTATGGCAGACGGCGGCAGACAGATTTTTATACAGGGACATTTTGAATACGATCGCCGTACCTTGGAAGCAGAGTATCAGCGTGATATCTCAAAGGGAATTGAAATAGAAGTTCCCGTTCATTATTTTCCGGATGATGATCCTAAGAAGCGTCCCATGCTTTTATGGCGTGCACATGGGAATACTCTGTATTCTAACTGGCTGAATTACTATGTTTACCAGAATACGCCGTATGAGATTGAGAAAGTGTAGTAAAAAA
>CAYLSH010000071.1:0-10180 GCA_964386235.1 uncultured Lachnospiraceae bacterium
CATACCGTCTCCACATTCGCCGTCCAGGGGAACTGGTCCACGCAGCAGACTTTCTCCACCACATAGCCATTTTCAAGGAAGGTTTCCAGATCTCTGGCTAAAGAGGTGGGTTTGCAAGAAATATAGATCATGCGGTCCAGGTCGTATGACAGAATCTTCTTTAAGGCTTTCGGATGAATGCCATCGCGAGGTGGGTCTAAGATGATGAAGTCAGGCTTCTCTTCCACTTCGTCCAAAACCTTTAAAACGTCACCTGCGATAAATTCACAGTTATCAAGGCCATTAAGAGCGGCGTTGGCTCTTGCTGCTTCCACTGCTTCCTCTACGATTTCCACACCGATTACCTTTTTTGCCACCGGGGCGATCATCTGGGCAATGGTTCCGGTGCCGCTGTAAAGATCATAAACTACTTTTTGACCCTCTCCGAGATCTCCGATAAATTCACGGGCGGTACGATAAAGAACCTCTGCCCCTAAACTGTTTGTCTGGAAAAAGGAAAACTGGGATATCTTAAATTGAAGTCCCAACAATTCTTCTACTATATATTCTCTTCCGTATAAAAGATGGGTGGCATCGCTTTGTACTACGTCAGCAAGCGAATCATTTTCCGTATGAAGGATGCCGGTTATTTTGCCGGTAAGCGAAAGGGACAGAAGCAGTTCCACATAAGGCGAAAGATCCACTTTCTGCTGTGTTGTTGTGATCAGCGCAACCAGAATCTCTCCTGTCTTTGCCGCCTTACGGACCAAAAGATGACGCAGATATCCGGTATGCTGCATCCGATGGTAATGAGCAAGACCCGCTTTTGCAAAATAATCACGTGTTGCCGTCAAAATACTCCTGTAATCTTCATCACAGATCTGACAGTCCGCTACCGTAACAATATCATAAAAACTTCCCCGTTTATGTAACCCCAGTTCCAGTGGACCATCCTTATAAGAATCGCCAAAAGTAAACTCCATCTTATTGCGGTAGCCGGCAGTAGCCGGGCTTTGCTTGATCGGTAAAAAATCATATGGATGTTCCTGCCTGTTAAGAACACCATCCAACAGGCTCTTTACCTGCTGTTGCTTGAGTGCCGCCTGTTTTTCATACGGTAAATGTAAATACGTGCATCCTCCGCAGTCTCCAAAATAAGGACAGGATGCCTCCACCTGATCCGGTGCCGGTTGTATCACTTCTTTTAGGATTCCCTCTGCTTTTGTTTTACGCACTTTTTTGACCATAAAAGAAATCTTCTGACCCGGAATCACGTTTTTTACCGTGCACTGTCCGACCTGCGTCTGTCCGTTTTCCAAAGTTTCTTCCACTCTGACGATTCCTTTATTGGGAAAATCCACCCGTTCAACCATACCGGTTACAATCTGACCTTTTTTCATACATGAAACCCCATTTTCTGTCTTGTAAAATCAAATGCCGTCACTAAATAAAAGAGTAAGGAGAATATTTGGTGTAGAGGGAATTTCAGAGAAATATCCTATTACATCAAAAAAGAGCGGAATATTTCTATCCCGCCCGATATCAGGAACCTATTCATTCCCTATTATTCTGCATCATCCTCTGCCGGAACTTCACAGGGAACCGGTACCGGAATGTCATCATCTTCTTCATCTTCAAAGAAGTCGTCATCAAAATCATCTTCGAAATCATCATCAAAGTCTTCTAAATAACAAGGTTTTAAATAACGGTAAACCGCATAAACAATTCCTGCAATCACTGCCAGAACTGCTAATACTGCAAGTACACATGCTACTACATTTGTTTTTTTCTCTTTCTTCATAACCGCTCCTTTGTTATACTTTAATAATTCTATTAATTCATCAATCTTGTTCATGATGTTTTCCTTTCTGATCACGCCACGTTTTTATTATCATACCACTTTTTTATCAATTTTACTACTTAAAATTCAGTAAAATTACTCTGTTTTTTTCAATTTTGCAAAAGCAGCATACATTACCTTCTGTCCGGCACCATCAAACTGTACCGTCACCTGATAATCACGTGGTCCTTTTTCGATTGCCGTAACCGTTCCCACACCATATTTGATGTGACGAACACGGTCTCCCACTCCATAGGAAAGTGCTTCCGTTGAAGGTGCTCCTTTTTGCAGAGCACTGACTCCCTTGGTAATAAAAGGCTGATTCTCCAAATCCGTCTTTCGGGGTCTGACCGCCGCTCTTGGTTTTGCATAAACAGCATTTTGCGGTCTTGTCACACCAAGCCCTGATGAAATCGAGGATACACTTTCTGTTGTATATGATTTTGTGCTAAAAGGCGTGCTTTCTGTTGTGAAAGGCTTGGACTTAAAGGATAATCTCTGTGGAGACCCCTCTTCATACAGATCAAAATCCCTCGGTCGGTTTTTCAAGGGTTTGTTATCCATCAACTGTTCATCGATCTCACGAACAAAACGGCTGACCGGATTGTACTGCATTTCTCCACGTACCATTCTGCTTCTAGCACAGGAGATCGTCAAAATATTCCTTGCACGCGTGATTCCCACGTAAGCCAGTCTTCTTTCCTCTTCAATTGCCGTCGGATCCTCGTCCACAATGGACATATAACTGGGGAATACACCATCTTCCACGCCGGCAAGATATACCCTGTCATACTCCAGTCCTTTTGCTGCATGCAGTGTCATCAGAAGAACCCGGTCCGGGTTTTCTTCCAGTCTGTCAATATCGGCAACCAGTGCCACTTCTTCTAAAAATCCGCTCAAAGACGGCTCCTGCGCCGTTTCTTCATACGTGACCACCTTGCTGATCAATTCGTCGATATTTTCAATTCGTTCTTTTGCGTCTTCTTCTCCCGAAGTTTCCAGTTCTTTTACATAGCCTGTAGAATCAAGGATATCCTGTAAAAGTTCCTCCAGACTGTAGAACTCCATTTTCCCCCTGAATGCCCGTATCATGGTAACAAAAGGCTCCAGCTTTACGGCACTTCTTCCCAGGGAAGGAATCTGATCCGCCATCTCCAACGCATCATAAAAACTCATAAGATTTTCATCTGCAAATGCCTGCACTTTTGCAATCGTGGTGGCACCGATTCCTCTCTTAGGGATATTGATAATACGTTTCACGGCAAGATCATCCACCGCATTATCGATGGTTTTCAAATATGCCAATATATCTTTAATTTCTTTTCTTGCATAGAAATTGATACTTCCGATCACGTCGTATGGGATTCCCATTTTTACAAACTGTTCTTCCAAAATACGGGACTGCGCATTGGTACGGTACAATACCGCATTCTGTCCAAATTCTGCTTCTGCCGCACGCTCAGCCTTCATGATGTCAGATACAATATATTCCGCTTCTTCATACGCCGTATCAAATTGTCGAAACCGGATCCGCTCGCCCTCTTCATTTTCCGTCCAGAGCGCTTTTTCCTTTCGCGCCGTATTATTACGGATCACACAATTGGCCGCCTGTAAGATTTTCTTGGTAGAACGGTAATTCTGCTCCAGTTTGATCACTTTTGCTTCCGTAAATACTTTTTCAAAATCTAAAATATTGTGGATATTGGCACCTCTAAACTTATAGATGGACTGGTCATCATCTCCGACCACGCATAGATTCCGGTATTTGGATGCCAATAAACGGATCAGTTCAAACTGCGCCGTATTCGTATCCTGGTACTCATCCACCATAATGTAGCGGAAACGCTCCTGATAATTATCCAGCACTTCCGGGTGATATTTGAAAAGTTCAATGGTCTTTACAATAATGTCGTCAAAATCAAGGGCATTGTTGTTTTTTAAAGCCTTCTGATACTCTTCATACGCCATGGCAATCTTTTGTTTATTATAATCTCCCAAGGTGTTCTGATAGTATTCCTTGGGATCGATCAGTTCATCCTTTGCCGATGAAATCTCATTTAAGATCGTCTTTTCCTTATGGACTTTCGTATCAATCTCTAATTTTTTACAAACATCCTTCATCACGGATTTCTGATCATCCGTATCATATATGGCAAAATTCGTGCTATAGCCCAGAAGATCAATATGTCTTCTCAGGATTCTTACGCAGGTAGAATGAAAAGTAGAAACCCAGATCTGTTCCGAACCAAAACCGATCAGCTTGTCCACTCGCTCCCTCATCTCTCCTGCCGCTTTATTGGTAAAGGTGATCGCAAGGATATTCCATGGATTCACACCATTATTTTCAATCAGATAAGCGATCCTGTGTGTTAACACTCTGGTCTTTCCGGATCCGGCACCCGCTAAAAGCAACACCGGTCCTTCGGTCGCAAAAACCGCTTCTTTTTGTCTGTCATTTAATGTATCATATATACTCATTTAAAAACCTCATAATAACAGCGTCTGTATCAGACGTCAATTCTTCACTTACATTAAGCGATATAAAGGCTGCCTGAAATGTTCAGACAGCCCTAAACTATCATTTTTTATGTTATGTAAAATTACATCAACCTGGTACCGCAGTTGCTACAGAACTTTGCACCATTTGACGGTGTTCCACAGTTTGGACAGAACTTAGCACCCGCAGCAGCATTCATATTCTGTGCCGGCTGTTGCTGCATCTGCTGCACCATCTGCTGTCCCATTGCCATACCCATCTGGATACCAACCATATCCGCAGCAGTTCCGCCTCCGCCTGTTCTTCCTTTTTCAATGGCATCCGCCATAGCGATCTGCTGATATTTGTTGACATCTCCAACCATGGACTGTGCAGCCGCTTTTTCCTGCATCTTCTTGATCTCTTCCGGATAAGAGAAACTCTCGATATTGAAATCCGTGATTGCAATACCGATCTTACGCATATCCATATCCAGATCCGAACAGATGCCATCCGCAATCTTAGCAGCATCCATCTGAAGATTGAACATATCACGGCCTTCTTTGCCGATCCAGCTCATCAGGAGTTGATCCAGATTGGAAATGATACGATCTTTGACGTCGGATACGGTGTAAGTCTGACGAATCCCTGCTAATTTATCGATCAATGTATCAAAATCATCCACCTTGCAGCTGAATGTACCAAAGGCACGTACGGGCATGCCTCCCGGAAGTCCCGGTGCCGGAAGATTGATCGCATTCTTGGTTCCCCATTTCACCAAAAGTTCCTTCGTATTGATAAAGAGAACTTCTGCACGAAGCGGATTGTTAAAACCAAATTTGAAACTCTTTAAGGATGAAAGGAACGGAATAATATCAGATTCGATATCAAAACTTCCTTCGTCCGCAAAGATACCTTCCACGCGTCCGTTATACAAAAAGATAGCGTCCTGTCCCGGACGGATAATCAGTTTGGATCCTTTCTTGATCTCCTGATTCTGCCATTTCCAGAATAAAATACTGTCACTTGCCTCAGCCCATTCTACTACGTTGGCAAGCTGGCCTGAAAATAATCCCATTTTTTGTTCCTCCTTTAAAGCTTCTTACATACCTAAAGAGGCTTTCAATGCAGCCAGTTCATCATCCACATTGGAAGAAGATGTAGTATCTTCGTATTTTGCTACTAAAGAATCCACATCATCTTTACCGGAATCCAGTTCTGCCATTGCATTGGCTTCATCCGTCATACGATCGATCTTTTCTTCCATACGGGCAAAAGCAGCCATGGAACTTCCTGCTTTATCTGCGCCGGCGCCTAATTTGTTGATCTTCTGCTGTGCTTCTGCCACTTTGACCTTTGCCTTTAAGGTATCTCTCTTGGTCTTCATGGCTGCGATATCGCTTTCAAGCTTTGCATGCATTTCTTTCATTTTAGAAGCATTGGCATTGGCAATATCCAGATTCTGCTGAAGTACGGTAAGTTTTTCTGTCAGTTCCGTCTTTTTGGCAAGGAACTTACGTGCATCACTGTCATTACCTGCAGTAACAGCTTTAACCGCATAATCATTCATCTTCTTGATCTCATCATTGCATTCGTCCACTTTGCGCTGGGCACTCTTGGCTTCTGCCATAACAGATGCTGTCTCTGCCTTTACCTCTGCGTAATCATCTTCCAAGTTTCTAATGTACTGGTCGATCATCTTCTCCGGATCTTCACACTTATCCAAAAGTGCATTCACATTAGAAGCCATAATGTCTTTAAATCTGGTTAAAATTCCCATTCTTCCTCCTTCTGCCACATTTATGTGGCATCGCGCTTTTGTACGACTAGTAGAATTCATTATACCGTAAATTCCCAATAATGTCGATAGTTCATCCCGGAAATATCATTAACTTTTTCTTAAATCAGGGCATCTTTGCCGCTTTTTTTGCAAATATCGTATTCACAAGTGCTTCATACGGTACGGTTTCTTCTAACTGTCCGGCATCCCGCAGAATATCCTGCAAAAGAGTAAACGCATCTTCTTCAAACACCAGATTTTCCTTCCAGGTATCCTGACTTAGGTAACGCTCAATAATTCTTTGCACATCCGCAAGATCGGTTTCCTCAAACTGAGGCTGAATCGTTTGGGCAATTTCATCAGCTGTATGGGAATTCACATAGTCCATTCCTTTTTGCAGGGCATTAACAAATGCCTGTAACACTTCCCCATTTTCTTCCATAAAACTTTTTCTTGCACTAAAGGCGGTGTAAGGAACATAACCGGATTCTTCCCCGATCGATGCCACCACATATCCGTCACCTTTGCTTTCCAAAGCAGTTGCGTGTGGCTCAAATTCCACCGTATAATCTCCCTGACCACCGCTGAAGGCTGCCGCCGTTGAGCCAAAATCAATGCTCTTATCAATCGTAAGGTCTTTTTCAGGATCAATATTGTGTTTCTTTAATACGTACTCAAATACCATTTCCGGCATACCACCATTTCTGCCGCCAAGCACTGTTTTTCCTTTAATGGAATCCCATGAAAAAGCTGCATCTTCGCTTCTTGCCACCAAAAAATTACCGGCACGCTGCGTAAGTTGCGCAAAATTCACGGCATAATCTCCCATTTCTCCCTGATAGGTATAAACGGTGGTCTCCGGACCCATAAATCCAATGTCCGCTTCCCCCGTCAGAAGAGCCGTCATGGTCTTATCCGCTCCAAATCCCGTAACCAGTGTCAGATCAATTCCCTCTTCTTCAAAATAGCCAAGTTCGATTGCCACATACATGGGTGCATAAAAAATGGAATGCGCCACCTCGTTTAATACTAGGGGTGTTTTGTCTTTTTCTTCTTCTTTTCCGCATCCGGCCAGTGCTCCCGCTACAGTGGAAACCATTAACGTGAAGGTACATAAAAATACCATCAGTTTCTTTTTCATAAAAAAATCCTCCTACAAGACTGATGGTATATTATACGGTGTTATTCTGTTTTTGGTTCCTTTTTTTTCTTGGGTTCCGGTTTTTGACTGTGTTTTTCACGATAACCGTCCAATATTTTCTCCATAAGAAGGCGTTTGGCGTAGACATCGAATCCCAACTGTATGATTAACGCAAATAACACAAAAAACTCTTCGTCTTCTTTTGGGGCATCCGCAAACATCTTTTCGGCATGTTCGATCTTAAGAGCAATGTCGGATTTTAAACTTTCTTTCTGAATATCTTCAATATTAAATACTTCCTTGTAGATGTCCTGAAGAGTAAATCCATCCTTTTTATCAAAATACTTAGACGTCACAGGCTCTAACAGAGTCTGAATATCGTTAAAAGACAAAACACCCTTTAAATAATAAATCATAATCAATACCAGAACATGTTCTCTGGAATACTTCTTTTTTACAGGCGGAGGAAGCAGATCATTCTTGGCATAATTGTTGATCATGGTCTTGGTTAAAATCTTATCCTCGCCCGGATTGCGCGTGGTCGCCCGTAATCTCTCATCCATGAAGGTCGTGACCTGATCCATATACAGATCAATATTGGGAATGTCCTCATAACGAATGTAAGAAAAACGGTCCAGGCTTGCCATTATGCTATTTAATAAATCTTCTACTGAAATCGTCATATTAATCACCATTCCGAAGACGCTTTGCGTCGAAGAAAGCGCATGCGTTCCCGGTTTTCTCATATTTGTTTACCACTGTCTACATTATATAGTATTAAAAACTACATCGCAAGATAAAGTTTATTCTTCTTTACTTTAAAACTTTAGTATGTTAAAATAGCAATGTGTTGATGTGAATACGAATATTTCATAATAAATGAGTGGAAAGGTTGGTATATACTGATGAATAAAAAGATTCGGACAGATTCCGTAGACCATTTATTCGACGCCATATTGTGCCTGGAATCCAAAGAAGAATGTTACAATTTTTTTGAAGATCTTTGTACTGTAAATGAACTGTTATCCCTGTCACAGAGATTTGAAGTTGCCACCATGTTACGTGAGCGTAAAACTTATCTTGAGATTGCAGAAAAAACAGGAGCTTCCACTGCTACGATCAGCCGTGTAAACCGCTCCCTGAATTATGGTACGGACGGATACGAACTCGTATTTAAAAGGATGGAAGAATAACATATTCTTCCATCCTTTTACGCTTTACTTCTTTGTTTATTCTGCCTTCTGTTCTTCATTTTCGGATGTTTCTTCCGTTTTTTCTTCCGCCTTATCTTCTGTAGCAGGTTCCTGTTTTTCTTCTTCTGCCACACTGTTCATCTTGCAGTTTCCCTGGAAAATAGCAGTTTCATCGATGCTTAAACTTCCTGTTTTTACATCACCGATCAGTTTCCCGTTAGATACCAGTTCTGTCTTTCCGCTGGCAGAAAGATTACCTTTTACTTCACCACTGATCTTTACATCCGCAGCGCTAATGTTGCCGTTTACCACGCCGCCATCTGCAACTACCACCACACCTTCCGATGTGATATCTCCATTGACCGTTCCGTCAATCCGGGTAGAAGCGGATGCTTTTACAATTCCTTCTACGGTAGTTCCCGCTCCAATAATTGTCATGTTACCATTTACAAACTGATTATTATTTTTTTTCAATGTTCTTCTCCTTTTTTACCTATCCGTTAATCTCCAAAACTTCTGTTGGCGCTATGTATTCTCCGTCTTTCATAACCTGATACGCCATATCGTCCGCCAGTTCGTTATCATGATCCTCTTTCATTTCGTACAAAAGAGCGCCTCTTGCCACTTCATCGCCTTCTTTTACCTTGGGCTCCGTACCGCTTCGATAGATCGTGGTATACCCATTGCCATGGTCTATAAATACCTGATAACCATATTTATTATCCATATCTACATAGGTAACCGTTCCGGCGCCGGCCGCTATTACACTGATTCCGTCCGATGCATGAAATAAAATCATGGGTCTTATAACATCACCATCTTCCATTTCCAGTGTTTCTTCCGATTCTTCCATATCCGCTGTTCCGGACAAAGGGAAACCCGACGGCATATTCTTTTCTTCCTGAACTTTTTCCGCATCCACCTTTTCATTCACGGTCTTACTCAAAATAGAAACCTTATCCAGTAACTGTTCATTTTCAGCCTGTAACTGTGCATTGGCTTCATCCATTTCTTCCAGTTTTACTTTTAATGCACTCTCCCGGCTCAATACAATCGTACTGTAATAGGAAGTAAAACCAATATACCCCACGACTGCCAGCATCATCAATACAGCCAGCCATTTAATAAACTTAATTCTTGTCTTTGAAAGTTTATATTTCTTTGGTTTTTCCACCGGCGAATCGGAAACAACAAGAAGAACATAATTGGACTTCCGTTTCTTTTTCTTTCCGTTCTGCAAAATAATCCTCCTTACAAAAAACAAATCCTTCTGCTTCTAAGTTATTGATTATACCAAAAAATGGATGGGGATTCAATCATGTACTTTTTATCCCGCGATACTACCATGCTTTATATACATATTTGAATTTATAAACTAAAAGCAAACCGGCAACAAACAGAAGTATCCCACCCCCAAGATAAAAGGCAGCTGTTCCGCTTCCTCCGGTAGCAGGCACGGACAGAATCTCAGCATTATTAACGAGTGTTAATGTACCATACTGAAGTTGTTTAGACATAACCATTTGACTTGGTACATTACTAACCAGATTAGAATCAACGGTTTCACCGGTAACAGAAAGCGCTCCATCCTCTCCAATTGTTATCGTTAGCGGATCACTTAAGATCTCATAGCCCGCCGCTGAAGCGGTCTGCTTCAAAATATAATTTCCTGCCGTCAACCCATTAAAACAAATCTTACCATCTCCATCCGTCGTAAACACAGGCTCAGACTCGTTTTCCGCTAACGGTGCAAATCTTAGCTCACAGATAT
>CAYLSH010000072.1:0-10159 GCA_964386235.1 uncultured Lachnospiraceae bacterium
AAAAAAAACTAAGAAGCCATCTTTAGCCTCTTAGTTTCCATTTTGCACGTTCTTTTCTGTTTCAGGTCCGTTTATGCAAGTTTGGTAAACTCCATAACACCTGCTAACAGTTCAATCTCGCCGTTAAAGTTTTGTAAAAAAGCACCATTCGCATCGTATAACTCACCCTGCCAGCTGGTATTTTTTCGTGAGATAACCATTACATCCATGGTTTTCTGTTTTCCGGACTGTCCGATAATGTTCTCGGCATCCAACTGTCCTTGCGGAATCCCTTTATAAAGGTTCATTCCTTCCCTGTCCTCACCAAAACTTCTTTTATCCTGAAATGCCTGTGGATATCCTACTCTGTCAAACAATTCATCCATCTGGACCAAAAGATTGCCCATGCCGGCAAATTCAACAGCATCTTTTTTTAATGGACTGTATGCCCTTCCTTCCACATCATCCCCGATCCGGTCTACACATATGCGAAATGCATTCAAAGGATAATTATTTTTTGTTTTCCACATGTCCTACCTCACCAGTGTTGAATTTACTTCAGATATCTGCTCCATATCCGTTTTAATCCTGACTTTTTTGCCCTTATCATAAGAAGCAAATCTGTTTAATACACGCTCAGCAACTGCAACGCTGCTTTCATATGTACAGGTCGGAAGTAAAATAATAAACTGGCTGTCACTGTATCTTGCAGCCACGTCCCCGATCCGAAGCACTTCTTTAATAGATTTTTCGAGATTTTTCATGCCCTGTTCAATTAAGAACTGCATCATTTTATCATTATCCGTTTTCAGATTATCCGGCAGTTCAATCGTAAACAGTACAATGTACTCAGCTGCTCCTAAACGAGCATTTTTTCGGACTTCCAAACGGTAAATCTCTTTAAATACAGGATATCCGCAAAAATAAACGCCCACCGATTCTTCTGTTTCCAGCATATCCTCATGGATATCCTCTATCGTTTCTGCGTCGTTACCCTTGCGCATCTGTAACAGTTCTTCCTGTACCTTCCTTAATCCTGAAGAATTACGGATTCCCAATGTGTCATACAAAATCTTGGTTGCTCCCTCATAACTCTTCATGGCAAGATCATATTTATTGCCCCTGATCAGAGCTAAAATATGCAGGCAATGTAACTCTTCATCCACTTCATCCAGTTTCAGGGAACTGATGGTAATGTCCTCCATATCCTGAAAACGTTTTTCTTCCATATAAATCTGCGCCAATGCTTTTACTGCATTTAAAAACATGGAATGATAGTAGGTGGACAAAGTAACCGCCCAGTGCTGTTCCAGTGCATTTTCCATAAACCTTCCCCGATAGAGCGGAATCGCCTGTTCATAGCATTTTACAATCTTATCTTTGTCCGTTGCTGTTTTCGCTTTTTTACAATATTCTTCAAAATGTTCGCTGTCAAAATCCACAGCGATATCATTATTCCATGCATAGGCTCCCTGACTGGTAAGGATGTAGGAAGCATCCCCAAATACTTTTTTTAGCAAATTACGAAGTCGATACATCAGGTTCTTCAAGGCACCTGTTGGATTATCCACTTCGTCTTCCTGCCATAGTGCCTCGGACAATTCCTGAATTGTCACTACATGATCCCGGTGTGTTAACATATATATCAATAATTTTTTTAACATGTCCGAACGCAGTACTTCGTCATTTAATACATGCGTTCCATCCGTCATTTCAAACTTTCCTAAAGATCTGACTGTTAACATATCATTCCCACTTTCCCCATGATTAATTCGTAAAGGTCCAAATTAGAGAATATCACATATCTTTTTTTCGCTCAACACCTAATTTAAAAAGATGGAATCTCCTTGTCCCCGTTATCCCCAAAAATGCACAGACAAAAGTCTGTGCATTTTACACACTTAATCATTCAAATATCCGCTATTATTCCTCATCGGAAACATTTTTCACTGTCATACGTTTTTTCTTCATCCATAACCATACAATAGCAAGTGCAACTGCTGCTACGGCAAACAGGGACGCTCCGATCAGTGCCATATTGGCAACACTTCCTTCCGGTGCCGCAAGAGGTACTTCTTCATCACCGATATTTACCAGATCATCTGACTGTTCTTCCTGACTTGCATTTCCTGCTAATGGAGTTTCTTCATCCCCAATCTCCACAAGCTGTTGTTCTTCCTGTGGTGCGGCAGCTCCACCGGCTGCTGCTCCTCCGGCAACTGCGCCTGCGTCTGCTCCTGCGCCGGCAACTACTGTGGTGCCTCCTACCGTTGTTCCGTTCACATACTCAGTTGTCGTAATGATCTCTCCATCTTCACTAATAAGTATTTCTTCTATTTCCGTTCCCGGTGCTACCATGGTATAGGAAAAAGTAAGTACATTTTTTGAAGCATCCTTATCCAGCAAAAGGGAAAGTGTAGAAGCGGATGTCAGATTGTATACAGTAGAACCGCTGATTACGATCTGTGAAGGTGCGGTCACGATTCTGGAATCTCCGACATTTGCCTGTGCAATATAAACCGGTGCAATGGATTCTCCGGATGCACTATCCACATATTTTACAGTATATTCCACACCATCCACTAATTTACCATAATCCACAACATAATCCTGATTTCTGTCAACGATACCGCCCGCCGGTCCCCAGGAAGATGCCTCTTTTACAAAATAACCTGCCTGCGTCTGCACATAAGTCGGTGCATTGGGAACTGTGCTTCCCGGTGCAACCGTAACTTTAATCGCACCATTTTTCGTTACTTCATAGGAATATGCACCATATTCCTGTGCTGCCACTTCCGCAGCCATCACCTGTTTGTCACCTTCCGGATTGGCGCTTGTTGCAAAATATCCCACATTACCCGGTCTGAATGTAACCGTATAGGATTCTTCTGCTGCATATGCATTCAGGGAAGGAACCAGTAAAGCAATCGCAAGTGCGAGTCCCGAACATAATGATTGTATTCTACGCTTTTTCATGCCTATTCCTCCACCTTTTTCTTCTTCCCAAAAATCATCATAACGGCTCCTGCCGCAAGTACCATTATTGCAATACCGATCATGGCTTCATCGCCGGTCTTTACTGCTCCAAGCAGCGGTACTTCTTCATCCAGAATCTGTACTACTTTTTTCACATATCTGACTGCGCCGCCTTCTGTAACTTCTTTGATAATCACGGTAGAACCGCTTGGATCTTCATAACCAACCTGAAAATCAAAGGCCAGTTTTCCGTTTGTCAGACTGTAATCAATTGCGCTGGTGTTATCCATCGCTTCTCCGTCAAATGCGATCTGTAAAACCACATCCATGGACTGGCCATTCTTTAAGGTGCCAATCAATACATAATCCTTAAGTGCTTCGTTCATGTCGCCGATACCTTCCGCACTTGCCGTGGAATCTGCTTTGTATCCACCGACTGTAGAATCATATAATGTGGTGCTGCCCGCGGTTAATTTGATATCATAACCGGCGCCTCGTGCATTTGTCGTTTCCTCTTCCAATGCTTTAACGGTCTCTGCACTCATGTAAAAATCAGCAGTCCGTTTGTTATCATTTTTTACGGTGATGGTCTGTGTTCTTGTTTCTCCCGGTGCCACTCCTTCAAATGCAGAACCAAGATTCACTTCTGTACCCGATGCCATCACGCCGCTGTATTCCAATTTGTTATCCGGTGTAAAACTTACCGTTGCATTCTCTGCCGCATAGCTTGTCATGCCGGTTGCAGCAAAAACAGTAAGTGCCATTACCAATGCTACTATCTTCTTTTTCATGGTCAGCTCCTTATTCTTCAATCGCACTAATCGTTCCATCCGCTGCTATCACAGGATATACACCCCACTCTGACGGGATGGAATCCTCAGCTGCAATGGTCTGTACCGCATCTGCTTCAAAAGCAAGAGAAACACTTTTTCCGGCATATGTATTTCCCATCTGATCATCAAACTTGATGCTGCTGATCAGTTCTGAAGTGGTAGCCCCACTTGCCAGCGGTTTGGTATAATACATAATGACCTGTTCCCCATCTGCGTACCATACGATCCAGTCATTTACCGTAGTGCCTGCAAGCAGTTCTTTGTTTTCATCACCTTCTTTTACATAAAGATGAATCATATCCTGATCCAGATCCGCTTCTTCCCATTTTTTATAAATGGTTACTCGGGTATATAACTCGTACCCATCCGCAATATTATTGGTAATGCTGTAAGGTACTTCTACTTCTCCGCCCGGTACAGCCACAATGTTGTCAATGCTGCCTGAGTCCAGTTCTTTTCCTGCATTCTGTCCGTTTAATGTAATTCCTAATTCCTTTACCGTGATATTGGATACTCCCTTGCTTTCTGTGGAAGTATTAAAACCTGCCATGGTTCCGCCTATCACTGCCGTCATTACCAGTACGCCTGCCGTACCCATAAGTATTAACTTCTTTTTCACAAGCTCACTCCTTACGTTTTCCACAAAGACTATTCCTAATACTGAGACTCATTATAAAAAGCATTTGTCACACGGAAGTCACACAGAAATACTTTTTACAAAAACGGATGTGACTTTTGTTCTTCCGACCAGTTACAGTCATCATAAGCCTTGCAAAAACGGCAGTTCCGGCTCATTTTATCCGCATATTTAATAAGCCATGCCAATTTGTTTTCTTCCTTTTCATCCGCAAAGCAGGCATCCCCCACAGACATTTTTCCTCTGTGGGAAGCAATTGCTGTCACAATGCGATTCACTTCTTCTTCCTCATATCCGCATGCCGGTAAAATAAGGCGTGCATACTCTGCTCCTGCTATGTCATGCTCCACGCCCTCCGTATATTGTCTGTGTCTTCCGCAGTCATGCAAAAGTGCCGCTGCATAAATCACATCCTTGGCAATATTAATTCCTTCTTCCATATTTGTAAGCATGGCGATATGAGCCACGGCACACAAATGCTCTATATCATGATGGCAGAAGCAACGGTCTGCTTCTGCCATTTCATTTTTCTTCATGCATTCTATAAAAACCGGATGCTTCAGGATCCGTTCAATTCTCTCCATTCCAGTCTCCCTATCCGAGTAAGAATAGTATTTTTCACACTACTCCCCACTCCTGAGTAATTGATAAAATTCACGTACCAGTGCTTCGTTATTCACAAAATCCCCGCGTTTTGCACAGGTAACCGTCTTACTTCCCGGCTTTTTAACGCCACGCATGGTCATACACATATGTTCCGCCTCAAGCATAACCATTACGCCTTTCGCATGCAGGTGCTCCATAACGGCATCTGCGATCTGGTTTGTCATGCGTTCCTGCAGTTGGGGACGCTTTGCAAAGGTTTCTACCGTCCTTGCCAGTTTGCTCAGTCCTGCCACTTCCCCATCCGGAATATACGCAACATGGGCTTTCCCATAAAAGGGAAGTAAATGATGTTCACACATGGAATAAAAAACAATATCTTTTTCCAGTACGATATCATTATTTTCCACATGAAAACGCTTGGATAAAAACACTTTTGCATCCTCATCCATACCGGAAAACACCTCTTCGTACATTCTGGCAATCCTTGCCGGTGTTTCAACAAGCCCTTCCCTGTTTACGTCTTCTCCTATTCCTTCCAAAAGCAGTTTCACCGCTTCTTCTATTTTCTCTTTATTGACCATGGGTATCACTCCTAACTGTCCGATTCTCCTCCACAATCCTGATCAACTCTCCTAAAAAGGAAAGTGAGCCAAAGGCAATGATAACAGCATCCTTATCTGCAAACAGATAACTCATCTCCACGGCTTCTTCCAGGCTGTCGGCATTTGTCACATGGGGATTGACCTTTTGTACGGCTTCCGCCAGTTCCAGTGATGACAGCGCGCGTGGATTGCCGGGTGTAGCAACCGTGATGATCCAGGATGCATGAGGAGCTGTCAGTTCTATTACTTTTTCATATTCCTTATCACGAAACATTCCCATTATATATATAATCTTTTTATTTGTAAAATAAAAACGAATGCTTTCTTCCAGTTTTTGCGCCGCTGCCACGTTATGTGCACCATCTACGATAAAATACGGTTTTTTGGCTATTACACTAAATCTTCCCTTCCAAATGGTTTTCTTAAGTCCTTCCCGTATCTTTGATGTGCTAAGCGCATCAAAGCCATTCTGCGAAAGCCATTGCAGGGCTCTGATTGCCAAAACCGCATTCTCAATCTGAAAACAGCCGCCAAGAGAAATCTCAAAGGATATTCCATCCAAATAAAAAGACTGTTTTTCCAGCCCCTGTTTAACCTTTTTAACATCCGTGACATCCGCCGTCAAAAGCCCTGCATTCCTGTCAGAGCAGGTCTTTTTTATCACTTCCATGGCTTCTTCTTTTTGCATGGCAGAGCATACGAAGGTATTTTCTTTGATAATACCGCATTTTTCTTCTGCAATTTTAGAAAGGGTATCTCCCAAAAACTGCATGTGGTCCATGCTGATGGATGTCAGCACACATAATACAGGAGCCGGAATAATATTGGTCGCATCCAGTCTGCCGCCCATCCCCGTCTCCAACACGACAACATCACACTTTTTTTCCACAAAAAACAAAAATGCCAGCGCCGTTTCCACCTCAAAGGAAGTCGGGTGCGGATAGCCCTGTTTGGTAATACTCTCACACGCCGCTTTCACAGGCTCCATAAGTTCCCCTAACAGCTTTTTTGAAATCATTCTCCCGTTTGCTTCAAATCGCTCCCGGTAGGTAAAGATCGTGGGGGAAATATAACGCCCCACCAGGTAGCCCGCCTCCTTCAGGGCATTTGCCATAAAAGAAGACACCGATCCCTTCCCATTGGTTCCCGCCACATGTATGAACCGTAATTTTTCCTGTGGATTGCCCAGTGCGTCCACCAATCGTCCGATGGAATCCAGGCCCAAAACGCTGCCAAACGCATTGCATTTTTCAATATATTCCATTGCTTCTTCGTATTTCATGCCTGTACTCCTGCCATTGTTTCATTTCCCTGCTGTATAGTATTTCTGTTATCGGACATACTGTTTTTATGAAAAAAAATATATTCCGCTCTGTTAAAACTCTATCCGAAAATTATATCCGTTGCGGTGTCGTTGGCTGGTGCCTTGAGATCCTGTTCACTTCCCTGACAACGGATCGTAAAACCAATCGCACGCGCATGGGAAAAACAAGCATATTTATGTTTCCCATCTACGGTGCCGCCTGCCTGATCGCCCCGCTTTATCCGCTGCTCAAACGTTTTGCATGGCCCATCCGCGGTCTTTTTTATATGAATATGATCTATCTGGGCGAATATCTCTCCGGTACGTATCTGATGAAAAAAGACTGTTGCCCCTGGGATTATTCGGATTCTCCCTATCATTATAAAAAAGTAATCCGTTTCGACTACGCCCCCTACTGGTTTGCTACCGGACTGCTGTATGAAAGGATTCTAAAAACAAAGTAATCCGCATAATAAACACGCTTTGCATCCATCACAAAGCGTGTTATCATCTGCTACCATATATCTTAGATGTCCGTTTTATTCCATCTCCACTGCATCATCCAAATCTTCTGCGTCGATATTCAGCGTATTCAGTGTACGACGTTTTATTCTTGCTTTTTCGGATGCATCGAGAATGAAGTCCTTGATCACTTTTGCATTTTTAATATTTTCAAGCAAAAGGACCTTATCCGTGGTATCGCCGGTAAAACATTTTACCGTCCCCAGTTTGCAAATCCGCTGCATAAGACTAACATTTAACTGCACATCCTGTACTTTATACATATAGCAGTCGTCTTCCGTTGTCCGTAACAGTCCTCTGTTTATAGTAATGCCCTCTTCTTTTACCGTATACTTTGTAAAGGTAAAAGGAAGTCCTAAGAATAACCATCTTTTTCGTTCTGTAAATTCTACCATCGTCGCACCATGCCCTTTCCTTCCATACCGCCTGAATCTATCCCTATTATACCTTTTTAAGCAAATAATGCAACCTCCCGGCACAGCAAAATGTCAGCCAAAATATTTCCTAAAATCTGATTGAAAACCCCTGCCCGTGCATGCTATAATAACTCAAATGCATAAATCGGAGGAGGTATTCTACATGACCGCAAAAGAATGTATTCTTGGACGCAGAAGCATCCGCAAATTTAAGCCGGATGCCATTGATCATTCCATTTTAGAAGAGATCGTACAGACCGCTTCCTATGCTCCCAGTTGGAAGCATACGCAGATCACCCGATACATTGCCGTAGAAGGTGCCCTAAAAGATGCGATTGCTGACCAGGCATGTGATGCATGGAAGCCTAACGCAGACATTATTCATGGTGCACCGACACTTATGGTCGTTACCGTAATTAAAAATCGTTCCGGTTTTGAACGTGACGGTTCCTATTCCACTCCGAGAAAGGACGGCTGGCAGATGTATGATGCAGGCGTTGCCTCCCAGACATTTTGTTTAGCAGCTCACGAACAGGGTATTGGTTCCGTTATCCTCGGCATCTTTGATTCTCAAAAAGTTGCCACTCTCTTAGAAGTTCCGGAAGACCGGGATGTGATTGCTCTTATCCCCATCGGTTATCCGGCAGAAGAACCCGTCGCACCCAGACGTAAACCGGTGGAAGAATTATTATCTTATAAGTAAAAATAACAGATCGAAGGGAATAGTATTATTCTCTTCGATTTTGTATGTGTAATTCGACATGATATGCAATATGATCAAAAAGAAAAAGGAGAACACTATGCGACACTTAATCAATCCACTTGATTTTTCCGTGGAAGAATTGGACAAACTCTTTGATCTTGCCAATGACATGGAAAAAAATCCTGCCAAATACGCAGAACTCTGCAAAGGAAAAAAACTTGCCACCTGCTTTTATGAGCCAAGCACCCGTACCCGCTTAAGTTTTGAAGCAGCGATGCTTAATTTAGGAGGTTCCGTCCTTGGTTTTTCCGATGCCGGATCTTCTTCCGCTTCCAAAGGGGAAAGCGTTTCCGATACCATCCGCGTAATCTCCGCTTATGCTGATATCTGCGCTATGCGCCACCCCAAAGAAGGTGCTCCCATGGTTGCTTCCAAAAAATCCATGATTCCGGTCATCAATGCCGGAGATGGTGGGCATCAGCATCCGACGCAGACACTGACGGATCTTCTTACCATCCGTTCCCTGAAAGGCGAACTGGGCAATTTTACGATCGGTCTTTGCGGCGACTTGAAATTTGGCCGTACCGTTCACTCACTGATTGATGCGCTTGTGCGCTATGACAATATCCGTTTTGTATTCATTTCCCCTGAAGAACTCCGTGTACCGGATTACATCACGGAAATGCTGCAGGAGAAAAACATTCCTTACGAAGAAGTGATCCGTTTAGAAGATGTTCTTCCGAAACTGGATCTACTCTACATGACCCGTGTACAGAGGGAACGTTTCTTCAACGAAGAAGATTACATCCGTTTAAAGGACTTCTATGTACTGACAAAGGAGAAAATGGAGTTAGCACCTAAGGATATGCTTGTACTCCACCCGCTTCCGCGTGTTAACGAGATCTCCGTAGAAGTCGATGATGATGAACGCGCCGTTTATTTTAAGCAGGCAAAATACGGTGTCTATGTCCGCATGGCACTGATCGCGACCTTACTGGAACTGGTTTGATCCATCCGGTATGCAACTTTTATCTATTATAGAAAGGCACAGGTATACACATGTTAAATGTTGGAAAAATCGAAGAAGGATTCGTATTGGATCATATCAAAGCCGGTGACAGTCTTGCCATCTATCATCACTTACAATTAGACAAATTAGACTGTACCGTTGCCATCATCAAAAATGCAAAAAGCAATAAGATGGGCAAAAAAGATATCTTAAAAGTAGAATGTGACATCAATCTCCTTGATCTCGATGTCCTCGCCGTAATTGACCACAACATTACGGTCAACGTCATCAAGGACGGCAACATTGTCGAGAAAAAGGAATTGGTATTACCGGACAGGATCAGCAACGTATTCAAGTGCAAGAATCCACGTTGCATCACATCCATCGAACAGGAACTGCCCCATGTATTCACGCTGGCAGACAAAGACAAAGAAATCTACCGCTGCCTCTACTGTGAGGAAAAATTCGACAAGAAAAACTTCTACCGCTTCTATTAGAGGGGGAGAGGGGTTTTAGATAATGAAAAAGAGTTTCGCTTGCGAAACTCTAGCGCCGCTTTTGCGTCGCTTTTAG